>JALVCM010000523.1 GCA_027010005.1 Thiohalobacter sp. | reverse complement strand
CGGTACCCGACAGACAGCCCAGGCCTGACAAGGGAGCACTGACAATGAACAGCGATGCCAGAATTAAAGATGACGAACAACGGAAGCTTTCGCGCGTGTCTATACCCGAACACCCACAGATCTTTGATGTACACAATAAAACGGTTGTCGGTCAGCTTGTAAACCTGTCTGTCGAAGGGCTGATGATGATGGGGCCTTCCCCGATCAGTCCCGGGACAGTATTGCAGCTTCGTATTCCCCTGCAATGCAACGATGAAACGATCGATATACAGGTTGGCGTAGAGAGCCTGTGGTGTGATGATGCCGATGAGTCTGGCCTGTGCTGGACCGGCTTCCACATTATCGATATTTCACCCGAGCACCTGGAAATCATCAGCACCCTGGTCTACGAGTAATGCAAGACCATCTGACGGACGACACGACAACACAATAATTGCATACCGCTACACAGCAGATATACTGCATGCATGCCTGCTGGTTATACCCTGCCAATCACAGGCCTTGTCCACCGGGCCGGGCCGGTACTGCTTACAGGACTCTCCTTGTACGTACCGGATGCGCTGGCCGCAACACCTGACCAGACCCGACTTGACCTGACCAGCCACCCGGTTGGCTATATTTCCCTGATCCTGTTCAGCCTCGCTTACCTGCTGGTCATGTGCGAGGAATTCACGCAATTGCGCAAGTCCAAACCGGTTATCCTGGTGGCCGGTATTATCTGGGCCCTGGTTGCCTGGGAATACAGCCGCAACGGGATGCCACAGGCTGCGACCGACGCACTACGACATACTTTGCTGGAGTTTGTGGAACTGTTCCTGTTCCTGCTGGCTGCCATGACGTACGTCAATGCCATGAGTGAACGCCAGATTTTTGAGGCGCTACGTTCATGGCTGGCAAGGATGCATTGCAGTTATCGCCTGTTGTTCTGGATAACCGGCACCATCGCCTTCTTTCTTTCACCGGTCATCGACAACCTGACTACCGCGCTGGTCATGTGTGCTGTGGTACTTGCCGTGGGCAAGGACAATACGAAGTTTATCAGCATGGCCTGCATCAATATTGTCGTTGCGGCCAATGCCGGTGGTGCTTTCAGCCCGTTTGGTGACATCACCACACTCATGGTATGGCAAAAAGGCGTCGTGGAATTTGGTACCTTCTTCCTGCTGTTTGTACCTTCTGCGGTAAACTTCCTGGTACCGGCACTCTGCATGCATGTCTTTGTTCCTGATGAAACACCACAGTCAGACGGCATGCCCGTCAGGATACGACGTGGCGGCATTGTTATCGTGCTCCTGTTTGCCGCCACCATCACAACGGCTGTCAGCTTCCACAGTTTCCTGCACCTGCCGCCCATGCTGGGCATGATGACCGGGCTGGCTTACCTTCAGTTTTTTGGTTACTACCTGAAAAAGACGCACCAGGACCCTCACCGGAATAGCTCGAATCATGGAACCGTGGGCGACGTGCTTCCGATCACCCACAAGAACAAACCCTTCGATGTGTACCGCCGCCTTGCGCGTGCCGAGTGGGACACACTGCTGTTTTTCTATGGTGTCGTACTGTGCGTCGGGGGGCTCGGTTTTATCGGTTATCTGGCTAACATCGCCGAACTGATGTATGGCCACCTGGGTGCTACCACAGCCAATATTCTTGTGGGTATCATATCCGCAGTCATCGACAATATTCCGGTAATGTTTGCAGTGCTGTCGATGAATCCCGACATGCCACTGGGTGAATGGCTGCTGGTGACCCTGACGGCCGGTGTGGGCGGCAGCCTGTTGTCGATCGGTTCAGCCGCCGGTGTGGCATTGATGGGACAGGCACGCGGACGGTATACCTTTTTTGCACACCTGAAATGGATGCCGGTGATCGCCCTGGGTTATGCCGCCAGTATCGCCACCCATCTGTGGCTGAACGCCAGCAGCTGGTAATACAGCCTTCAGTGCAGCTTGTCTTTCTGCCAGACGGCCTGTCCGCCGGCTGCTTTTGCCAGGTTCTCAAGACAGGCTTCATGTGCAGCAAGCTCATCGGCATCCGGCTGTATGACACGCAGTGCCGGACGGTCACTGTCGACCCGCCGGAGCGGCTGTGCCAGGTGTGCACCACTGGCCGATTCCTCACCGTCACCCAGTGACAGGGTGACCTGCCCGCCGGTCATGGCCAGGTAAACGTCGGCAAGGATCTCCGCATCGAGCAATGCACCGTGAAGATCACGGCTGGAGTTATCAATCATGTAGCGCTTGCACAGTGCGTCCAGGTTATTCTTCTGACCCGGGTGCATACGTCGTGCCATCACCAGGGTATCCAGCACCCCGCAGATATCTGTCACCTGGTCAGTATGGCCACACAACTGTAATTCGTGATTGATAAAACCGACATCGAAGGGTGCATTATGAATAACCAGCTCGGCGCCACGGATAAAATTCACGAAGTCATCGACGACATCCTCGAACAGGGGTTTGTCGGCGAGGAACTCGTTGGTAATTCCGTGCACCTCGATCGCACCGGGGTCGATTTCACGGCCGGGCTGTAAATACTGATGGAAGGTATTGCCGGTCAGCTTGCGCCCGACCAGTTCGACACAACCAATTTCAATAATGCGGTGACCTTCCTTTGGTTCCAGGCCGGTTGTTTCCGTATCCAGTACAATCTGTCGCACGTCTATATCTCCAGTTGCTCGATGCCACGGTTGGCCAGTTCATCGGCGCGTTCGTTTTCAGGATGACCACTGTGACCCTTCACCCAGTGCCAGGTAATATCGTGTTGCTGTGTCGCCGCATCCAGGCGTTTCCATAAATCCGCATTCTTGACCGGTTTTCGTGCAGCCGTTTTCCAGCCACGCTTTTTCCAGTTGGGCAGCCATTCGGTAATGCCACTGCGCACATACACCGAGTCCGTGGTGAGACTGACCGTGCAGGGCCGGGTGAGACTTTCCAGCGCCTGGATGGCCGCCATCAGTTCCATGCGGTTATTGGTAGTTTCCGATTCGCCGCCAAACAGTTCCTTTTCGTGTCCGTTGTAACGCAACAGGACACCCCAGCCGCCCGGCCCCGGGTTCCCCTTGCAGGCACCATCGGTAAAAATCTCCACTTCACCCTGGGCACACGCCCGGGCCTGTGCCCCTGCCTTGTCAACCATGTCCCGGCAAACCTCCGTCTCTTGATTCAATGACACCGCCGGCAAGGATGGCGCGGCGCGGTCGCCAGCGCGGTTTGGCCGGTGTCAGGGTTACCACCCGTTTCTTCGCTACCAGCAGGTACGATGCCGCCAGCAATGGCCAGCGGTCGCGGTGCAGGCGATCGAGAATCCCCCAGCGATCCCGGCCCAGGCCATAGCTCCAGGGCGGGTGCGGAAACAGGTAACGTGTGTGTACCGTATCGAAACCCAGCAATGATAACCAGTCTTTCAATCTTGTCAGGCCGATAAAGCGTAAGGCCCACGGGCCGGAGTGTTGCCTGCGCCCCAGCAGGCGGCGCAGGCCCCACCAGCCATAAGGGTTGAACCCCAGCACAATGAGATGCCCTTCGGCGACCAGGCAACGGTCGATTTCACGCAATACCTGGTGAGGATCTTCTGCCACATCGAGCGCGTGCGGGAGCACGAACGCGTCGATACTGTCTGGCTGGTACGGCAGTTGTTCGCTGTGCGAAAGCAGGTCAGGCCGAAGCACGAGCCCGCGGCGACTGCGTGTCTGAACGATCCGGTGGATAATACGGCTGGCATCCAGTGAATCGATCTCACAGCTCGGGTCCACGACCACCAGGTGATAACCAAATATATCAGGCAGGATATCACGCAAGGCGGCCTGCTCGGCCTCTGCCAGGTGGCGGCCGAGTGGTTGCCCACACCATTCCCTCAGCCTATCAAGCTGGGCAATACCGCCATGAAAAACGCTGTTCCTGACCATTACCGGCACGATCATAACGCATACCGGGTGATTGACTACAGTGCTTGACGCACTTGTCACGGACTGTCAGCATATCCGCTGTTTTTTATCGAAATTCTTTACCGATCACCGACTTGTCGCTCAATGACGCCAGTTCTCCGCCGATAGGGACATTATGCTCAAGCGAATCCGACAGCTGCTTCCGATGACTGCCCTGTTTCTGTGCGCCTGTGCGGCACAGCCGCCGGCCCCGCAGCAAATTTCATCAATACCTGTCCTGCCTGAACAGGCCCATTCACTTCCCGACGCCGGGACGACCCTGCTCGCCTCCGCCCAGCCACTGACCGGTATCCTGTCGGATATCCCGGTTGCTCAGGTGCCGACCGATCTGTGGGAATCCATGCGTCGGGATTTTGGACTACCTACCAGCAATAATGCACGGGTACGCACCCAGCGTAACTGGTATGCACGGCACCCCGGATACATGCGCCGTGTCAGCCAGCGCGCCGGCCGCTATGCCGCCTATATTCTGCAGCAGGTCCGGCAGCGCAACCTGCCCGCCGAGATTGCCCTGCTGCCCATTGTCGAAAGTGCATACGATCCGTTCGCCTATTCACACGGACGTGCTGCCGGGTTGTGGCAGTTTATCCCGGCCACCGGCAAACGTTTCAAACTGAAACAGGACTGGTGGTACGACGGCCGGCGCGACCTGATCGAATCCACCCGCGCGGCACTCGACTACCTGGAGTACCTGAACAAACGTTTTGACGGTGACTGGATGCTGGCACTGGCGGCGTATAATTCGGGAGAAGGCACAGTCGGCAAGGCCGTACGCCGTAATCGCAAAAAAGGCAAACCGGTCAGTTTCTGGGACCTCGACCTGCCCAGGGAAACACGCGACTACGTACCCAAACTGATTGCCCTCAAACAACTTGTCAATTCACCGGAAAAATACCAGGTCACACTGGAACCGGTTGACGCACAACCGTCCTTCGATGTCATCGACACGGGCGGCCAGATCGACCTCGCCATCGCCGCGGATCTTGCCGGTGTCGAGCTGGACACGCTGTACCGTTTCAACCCCGGCTTCAACCAGTGGGCAACCCCCCCGAAAGGGCCACACCGGTTGCTGGTTCCAAAGGACAAGTCGGAACAGTTCCGGGAAGCCATTGCGCAGCTCCCCCCGAAAAAACGTATTCAGTGGGTCCGTCACAAGGTAAAAAGCGGCCAGACACTCGGACACATCGCCCGCCGTTACCACACCACGGTCGATGCCCTGAAAGCCGCCAACCAGATTCGGGGCCACTCGATTCGCGCCGGTAAATATCTGCTGGTTCCGGTGTCGAGCAAAGGGCAGGAAAACTATCGCCTCAGCGCCAGCCAGCGCCTGAACCGGAAACAGAACGCCAACCGCAAGGGACAGCGCAGCCAGCACATCGTCAGCCGGGGTGACACCTTCTGGGACCTGTCACGGCAGTACAAGGTC
Source organism: Thiohalobacter sp. (assembly GCA_027010005.1). GTDB lineage: Bacteria > Pseudomonadota > Gammaproteobacteria > DSM-19610 > DSM-19610 > Thiogranum. The sequence goes on along the minus strand of JALVCM010000523.1, from coordinate 878 downwards.
AGCATGCGCAAGCTGGCTTCCTGGAATGGCATGGCCCCCGGCGATCCGTTGCGGGTGGGTCAGAAGCTGGTGTTGTGGACGAACCAGCCCACCAACAACCGTGCGCACCCCGGCGCCCGTCGACGCGCTATTTTTTACACGGTACGCAAGGGTGATTCCCTGTCGCGCATTTCCAGCCGCTTCAAGGTCCGGGTGAGTGACCTGCGCCGCTGGAACGGACTGCCACAAAAGGGCTATCTGCAGCCCGGCCAGCACCTGAAACTGTACGTCGACGTTACGCGTCAGAGCGGCACCTGAAAAAGGACCGACAGGCCATCTCAGTCTCCCCAGTGAACATGCAGGGGTGCCTGCTCGAGCTGTTCGATCACCTGCTGTATGTCATCACAAACCGGCAGGTGCGGCCAGGGCAACCATTGCCCGTCAGCCCCCTGCCAGAAGATGTGCCAGCGCGCTTCACTCAACTGCACCCTGACAACTGCCCTGCCCTCGTACTGTAAAAACAGACTGTCATCCTCGCAGCGGCAGCCCAGTTCACCACCCGGGACACTGTGTTGCCGGCAAAAAGCCTCCAGCTGCTTTCTGGCGCGGTGCAGGGCCAGGATACCGAGACTCATGTCCCGCCCTGCCCGGCCAGGTGGTAACGTTTCACCTGCTGTATAAAGGCATCGCGTATCGCCGGATCATCCAGACGCATTTCATCGACCATGGGCAGGTCCGGTAAAAGCACGTGGATTCTAGCGGCAAAAATACCTGACGTTTTTCCACTCACACGATGGTCAGTATTGAACAGGTCCGTATCCGTCAGCCCGCAACTCGGCGAACGGCTCTTGAAGATATAACCACTGACACCGGCCAGCTGCTCCACCAGTTGTTGTGCG
>JALVCM010000522.1 GCA_027010005.1 Thiohalobacter sp. | reverse complement strand
CAAGCCGTTTACGGATGGTCTGCAGATCGACATAGTGCTGTGACGCAGCAAGCCCGGTTTCACCCATCGGCATGGTCTCGATAAAGCGCAGTGTGAAATCCTGCTCGATGCAGAAATTGACCATGTCTTCCACTTCATCATCATTGATACCGGCCATGACCACCATGTTGATCTTGATCGGGTGGAAGCCGGCATCGCGTGCGGCCATCAGGCCATTCAGCACCTTTTCCAGTTTGCCCTGGGTGATGTCCCTGAAACGGTCGGCACGCAGGCTGTCGAGGCTGACATTGATGCGTGAAATACCGGCAAGCTTGAGTGCGTTAGCGTGCCTGGTGAGGCGTGTTGCATTGGTACTCAGGGAGAGGTCTTCGATGCCCGGCAGGGCGGACAGGCGGGCCGCCAGCTGAGGGAGGTTTTTACGTACCAGCGGTTCACCACCGGTCAGGCGGATGCGTGTGACGCCAAGCCGCCCGAAAGCGGCCATGACACGTTCGATTTCATCAAAGGTCAGCCAGTCTTCCGGTTCCTCGAAATCGTGGAAGCCTTTCGGCATGCAGTAGCCACAGCGCAGATCACAGCGATCCGTCACCGAGAGGCGGACGTATTCGATCGGTCGATTGAACGGGTCGACAAGTTGCATTTGGTATAACCCTGGCCGGTTCCGGTTAGTATAGCCCGACCGTAGCGTGCCTGCAGTGTACACCGCTTTGACCTGCGTCAAGGTTCGGGGTTCGGTTCAGCCCACGGTCTGGTAATACAGGTTCTGCGGGTGATTGGCCTGGGCGAAGAAGAACCAGCGTTCCAGCAACAGGCCGAGATACTGGACCAGAAAGGCCGCAATCAACAGGCCGAGGGCATTGGCGCTGAGTCCGATCGATACCAGTAGCAGGGGTATCGGGAATACCAGTACCAGGAATGACCACTTTATCAGCCTGAAGATGTGCTGTGGTGCGCCGTGAAAATATTCACGGGTATTGAAGGAGCCGCACATAAACCCCTGTGATTTCTGTTCGATACGCGCATGGCGGATGCCAATGGCCGTTTCCAGCGAGGTTTTGTACTTGATACGCGCATTGCGGATCAGGCTGGCGGTACGGGTAATGAAGGCAATCACCGTCATCAGTATGGCCCAGCCTCCGAAGAATTCAGTCAGCTCCGAACCCTGCCAGGCGGCGAAGGCGGTGGCCAGCAGGAACCCGGAAGCACTGCCGAGCAGGGTGTAGTTGACAACGGTCAGCGGGGTGGCCCATTCCTGCAATTGCTTGATGCAGGCGTAGATCATGCCGGTGCACAGGAACAGGGTGAAGCCCAGCAGCGAGGCGCCAGCCCCGATGACCAGCGACAGGTCAATATCAAACGTATCCCGGAAGCTATACAGCACCGGGTTCCAGCCGAGATAGTGAATCAGCCCGTACACGGCTACCGCGCCCATGAACGTGGGCAGCGTGAGCACTTCGCGCGACAGCCACGAGGTGCGCCAGCAGGCTGCCGAGCGCCATGCGCGTTCCGGGTGTCCCAGGTGAAAGAAGGAGCTGAACAGACCCGCCAGCAGCAACAGCACCGCGATCAGGCTGCCGAGGGCGTAGAAATCTGCCGAGTCCTGGACCGGCAGCACCTTGAACACCGAGTACAGTTGTCCGGTGTAGAGCGCCAGAAACAGGCCCTGGCCTGCGCCGATCAGGGTGGTTAAAAATATGACAGAAAATGCAGGATGCATAGGTGTTTCCTTTTCAAGGGGTCAGAGTACTTGAACGCCTCTGGCCACAATAGATCTTGAATTTTAAGGGGTTCAAGTACTCTGACCCCTTGAAAATTACCAGCTGGTGGTTTCGTCCAGTGTCGGGTCGTCGGCATCCGGCATGGGCAGCTGGCGTTCCTTGTAGAGCGGGTTGTCGGCGCGGATCAGTTCATCCTCGTGGATGGTGATACGCGTCTTGCGTCGTGGCAGGTAGTGATTGGCCGGCCGTGTACCCCACTCGGGCATTAACTGGTAGCCGCCACGTTCGCGTATGGCCTGTGCAGCCTCCGAGTCCGGGTCATTGACGTCGCCAAACAGACGCGCGTTGGTCGGGCATGCCATCACGCAGGCCGGCTTACGCTCGTTCTCCGGCAGTGATTCGTCGTAGATGCGGTCCACGCACAGGGTGCATTTCTTCATGACCTTCTGGTGTTCATCCAATTCGCGCACACCGTAGGGGCAGGCCCACGAACAGTACTTGCAGCCAATGCACTTGTCGTAGTCCACCAGCACAATGCCGTCTGCCTCGCGCTTGTAGCTGGCGCCGGTCGGACAGACAGGTACACAGGGTGGGTCCTCGCAGTGCAGGCAACTCTTCGGGAAGTGCACGGTTTCGGTGTTGGGGAAGTTACCCACCTCGAAGGTCTGCACGCGGTTGAAGAAGGTACCGGTCGGGTCCTTGCTGAACGGGTTCATGTCAGCCAGGTAACCGGCCGTGCCGGAGGTGTTCCACTCCTTGCAGCTGGTAACACAGGCGTGGCAACCCACGCAGACATTCAGATCGATGACCAGAGCTAATTGTGACATTCTGTATGTTCCTCTGTAGGAGCGGGCTTGCCCGCGAACGCGGTCCAGACCTGCTCTTGTTCGCGGGCAAGCCCGCTCCTACGGTGTTGTTTAGGCCTTTTTCCTGCCGGCGAAGTAGGTTAGCCAGCGGCCACGTTTTTTCTCCATGGCCTGACCGGGGACCGGTTGTACCGGGTCGAACTGCGGCGAGGTGACTTTTTCTTCACCGGGCTCTGCCGGGTAAATACGAACGTGAACATCGTACCAGCCTGCCTGGCCGGTAATCGGGTCCGAGTTGGACAGGTGTTCACCGTCTTCAGATGGCGGCAGTTCTTCGCTGATCACATGGTTCAGCAGGAAGCCCTGTTTTGACTCGTTGGCATCGGGGTCCAGACCCCAGGCGCCGGGACCCTTGCCGATGGCATTCCAGGTCCACACCGTGCCGGGTTCCACGGCTTCGGAATAGCGGCACAGGCAGCGCACCTTGCCGTGCATGGATTCGATCCACATCCAGCCACCGTCTTCGATGCCGGCTTCGCTGGCTGTTTTCGAATTCACATATAAATAGTTGTACGTGTGAATCTGGCGCAGCCAGGCGTTCTGCGAATCCCAGGAGTGGTACATCGCCATCGGGCGTTGCGTGATGGCATTGAGCGGGTACTTGCGCATGTCCGTAGCCTGCGACTCCAGCGGCTGTGAGTAGAACGGCAGTGGATCGAAGTGTGTTTCGACACGCTTGCGCAAATGGTCCGGTGGCTGCTTGCCGTCCGACTTGCCCTGTGCGGCAAGGCGGAACTTCTGCAGTACCTCGGAGTAAATATGAATGTTGATCGGTTCCACGTAGCGCGTCAGCGCGTGGCGTTTCGACCATTCCAGGTAACCCTGGTTCCAGTTACGCATGTACTGGTAGGACTTGGGCAGCTCGTAGTGGAACACGCAGTTATTCTTCTCGTACATTTCCCACTGTTTGGGGTTGGGCTCGCCCTTCATGAACTTCTCGCCGCCCTTGCCGCGCCAGCCGGCCAGGAAACCGATGCCGGAACCGGGTGCAGTTTCGTAGTTGACCACAAAGTCCGGGTAGTCGCGGAATTTGCGGCTACCGTCGGCGTTGGTGAAGGCCGGCAGCTTGAGGCGTGAGCCCAGTTCGATAATAACTTCCTGGAACGGTTTGCATTCGCCGGTCGGCGGCAGTACCGGAATACGCACGGAATCCACCGGGCCATCAAACTCGGAAATCGGCCGGTCGAGCATGGACATGCAGTCGTGGCGTTCCAGGTAGGTGGTATCCGGCAACACCAGGTCGGCATAGGCCACCATCTCCGACTGGAAGGCGTCGGCAACAATCAGGAAGGGGATCTTGTAGTTACCGTCCTCGTCCTTGTCGTTGAGCATGTTGCGCACTTCGCTGGTGTTCATGGCGGAGTTCCACGCCATGTTGGCCATGAAGATCAGCAGGGTGTCGATCTTGTAGGGGTCGCCGCGCCACGCATTGGTGATGGCGTTGTGCATCAGGCCGTGCACCGACAGCGGGTATTCCCAGGAGAAGGCCTTGTCGATACGTACCGGGCTACCGTCATCGTTGACGAACAGGTCGTCCGGGTCGGCGGGCCAGCCCAGCGGCATGCCATCCAGCGGTGTATTCGGCCGTACGGCACGGGGATCGTTCGGGGTCTTGGCGCAGGGCGGGATCGGGCGCGGGAACGGCGCCTTGTGGCGGAAGCCGCCGGGCCGGTCGATGGTGCCGAGGATACTCATTAATATAGACATCGCACGGATGGTCTGGAATCCGTTGGAGTGCGCCGCCAGTCCGCGCATGGCGTGGAAGGCCACCGGGTTACCGGTGACGGACTCGTGCTCGTTGCCCCAGGTGTCGGTCCAGGGGATCGGCAGCTCGATCTTTTCGTCACGTGCCGTGATACCCATTTCGTGCGCCAGGCGCCTGATGGTTTCCTCAGGGATGCCGGTGATGCTGGACGCCCACTCGGCGGTATAGTCCTTGACGCGATCCACCAGCAACTGGAAAGACGGTTTCACCGGCGTGCCGTCATCGAGTGTGAACTCACCGAGGAAGTAGGGGTCGGCGCCGGGCGTGTGGGTCGAAATCGGCTTGTCCAGTTCCCGGTCCCACCACAGCTTGTTCTGCGGGTCGAAACAGCCTTCTTCCGGCGGGACTTCAAAGCGCACGAACATCCCGTACTCGCTGGATTCCGGGTCCATGTTGACCAGTTCCGCGGCGTTGGAATAGTTGACCAGGAAATCGCGGTCGTAGAGGCCCTGCTTGATAATTTCATTGGTCAGCGCCAGGAACAGCGCGCCGTCGGTGCCGGGCTTGATGGGGATCCATTCGTCGGCAATCGCTGAGTAACCGGTGCGTACCGGGTTGATGGAAATAAACTTGCCGCCCTGGCGCTTGAATTTCGACAAGGCCATTTTCAGCGGGTTGGAGTGGTGGTCTTCCGCGGTACCGATCATGACGAACAGTTTGGCGCGCTCCAGGTCCGGCCCGCCGAATTCCCAGAATGAACCGCCGATGGTGTAGATCATGCCGGCGGCCATGTTCACGGAACAGAAACCGCCGTGCGCGGCATAGTTCGGCGTGCCAAACTGCTTGGCGAACATGCCGGTCAGTGCCTGCATCTGGTCGCGGCCGGTGAACAGGGCGAATTTCTTCGGGTCGGTCTCACGCAGCTCGCCGAGGCGTTCTTCCATGATCTCGAACGCCTTGTCCCAGGAAATCTCCTCGAATTCGTTGTCACCACGATCACTGCCGGCCTTGCGCAGCAGGGGTTTGGTCAGCCGGGCCGGTGAGTACTGCTTCATGATCCCGGACGAGCCCTTGGCACAGATGACGCCCTTGTTGAGCGGGTGGTCCGGGTTACCCTGGATGTAACGGACTTCGCCATCGCGCAATGTCACACGAATACCGCAGCGGCAGGCGCACATGTAGCAGGTCGTGTTCCTGACCTCGATGCGGCTCTGCTCGTCGAGCACTTTCGATAGCGGATCATGTATCGGGTTGGACATAGGTGGTATCCCTGTTGTGCCTGGCCATGGCCAAAAGACCGAGCAATTTACTAGACTATTGTCGATTGCTGCCAATAAGCGTTTCTGAATCAGGTATTAAATATCATAATATACTAATATACAAAATATAATGTTTTTCAAAACAGAGAGTTATACTAGCGCTTGCTGACCTTCCATACAATAAGGTGGCTTTATGCTGTAGTAAATTAAAACTGTTGGCATTCCCCTCCGGCATCATTAAGGTTACACCCCCTGCTCATAGGGGCAGCTGCGCCATTTTTGCGCAGGTAACCAGAATATAGACCTGATTCGGAAGGAGTCTCATGTCCAGTTTAGTGAAGCCTCATGGTGGCGGAGATCTGAAGCCGCTGTTGCTCGAAGGCGATGCACTCGCCGCGGAAAAGGAGCGTGCCGCTTCGCTTCCGAAGGTTAACATTTCGTCCCGTGAAGCCGGCGACATCATTATGATGGGTATCGGTGGCTTTACCCCGCTCGATGGTTTTATGACCAGGGCGGACTGGCAGGGCGTTTGTGATGGCATGAAGATGGCCAACGGGCTGTTCTGGCCGATTCCGGTTACCCTGTCTGCCGATACGGCAACGGCAGATTCCATCAGTGAAGGTGATGATGTTGCGCTGTACGATGCCGAGCGCGATGAAATTCTCGCCACCATGACGGTCACTGACAAGTACAGCATCGACAAGAAGCACGAGTGCATGATGGTCT
>JALVCM010000521.1 GCA_027010005.1 Thiohalobacter sp. | reverse complement strand
ACACTGGCCTCTCACGCCGGTAACAGGGGTTCGATTCCCCTAGGGAGCACCAATATTAATTAATTCAATAACAACAGGTTACCTGGAACATACGGTAACATTATCTTTCAGAGAAATATAAAGCATAATCATAATGTTGTGATTTTTATGGTTTGCGTCATCCGTATCCGACATAAAACAATTTGTATATATTAATTAAGGTGTATAGCATACACAAATTGTTTTGTGTCGGATGCGCTATACATTAATGAAACCCTGCAGCCCGCTATTATTTCCACCAAAAGATTTGGTGCTGGAACCTGTTATAGCCCTCGTAGGGAAGGCGAACGCATGCCTGTCCCGGTATGACGGTTTGCTTGAGAGTCTGGTCAATCCTGAAATACTCCTGTCACCGCTATTAATGAAAGAGGCAGAATTATCATCACGAATCGAAGGAACAATCGCCACCGCCAATGAGGTTTACCAGCAACAAGCTGGTGAGGAGTTCGAGCCAGAAAAGAAAGCCGACATCCAGGAAATTTTAAACTACCACAATACCCTTCGCACTGCAGGACAGATACTTGCGGAGCAGCCGGTTTCTCTTCATTTAATTCGTCAAATGCATGAAATACTGATGCAGGGTGTCCGCGGTAAAGGTAAAAATCCAGGTAAATTCAGAGACACACAAAACTGGATTGGACCAGGAGGCTGCAGCATTGAAGAGGCAACATACGTACCTCCGCCACCAACTGCCTTGAATGACTTACTTGAAGGCTTTATTTCATTTATCAATATTCAGGATGACAAGCTGGATCCTATTATCCAGACTGCTCTTGTACATGCGCAATTCGAGCTAATTCATCCCTTCGACGACGGGAATGGTCGCATCGGACGTTTATTAATTCCGCTCTTCCTTATGAAGAAAGGTTGTATTGTGAGTCCTTCATTGTATATAAGCCGATATTTTGAAGCAGATCGTGACACTTATATTGACAAGCTGGAGCAAGTATCCAGCAAGGGAGACTGGTTAGGCTGGATCCAGTATTTTCTAGGTGCATTAATCGATCAGGCTGAGAGAAATCTGCAGTTAGTACGCCAAATAAACGAACTATACGAGACCAAGAAGCGGCAGATTAGTGAGCTGCTTCGCTCGGACAAGAGCATATATATTCTTGATATGCTTTTCGATTCCCCCGTGTTTGGAGCTAACGAGGTCCATAGAAGGCTCGATATTCAACGTCAGCGTGCCGCACAGTATGTTCGAACACTCAAGAATGCCGGAGTCATTATAGAGTTGCGTCCCGCTAGTGGGCGAAGGGCTGCACTCATGTCATTTGAAGATCTCTGGAAAATTACTGACCAGCAATAAATGGCGCCAGGTTAAGCTACAAAGGGTTGTATCCCCGTCATTCCGGTGAATACCGGAATCCATATTGCCTGATTAAACCGCCTGGATCCCGGCCTCCGCCGGGATCTGACGGTAAAGGAATTGATCCGAGGTTCCCGGGAATCAGTAGCGCGAAGCTTCCGTCAACTCTTTCATCACCTCGTTGAGCGAGGCTTCTTCATTATCGATGAAGCACACCAGGTTGCCGACACTGCACACGGTGGCTTTTGCACCGCGCACGATCCAGCCGCCCGGTGGCGTCCAGCCGGGTATGCCGGTAAACATCGAAAACTGGTCGGTATTGCCCTGCACCATACGTTTGTAGTCGTGCGCGAACTTGGCGAGGCGCACCATCATGTCATCACCGAGCATGCCGTAGCCTTCCACCAGCACGCCGTCGTCGCGGAAGTGGCAGATAACGAACACGCCGTCGAGTGCGAGTAAGTGTTTAATCATGTGCCGTGCTCAACTGTCCAGCGCGGCATAGGCCGCCTCGAAATCACAATCGTTGTTGCGCAGTACCACGCCACGCTGGCCATTACCCACGGCAGACCATTCCAGGCCGACCAGGGTGAAACCCTGCACGGGATAGAAACCACCCTGCCCGGTGGTCTTCTCCCAGCCGCGTGCCTGCATGGTGGCAATGGCGATATTGGCCACGAATACGTGCGCGAGAAGGTCCAGCGCATCGGGGGTCAGGTCCGATTCATCGGAGATGCGGTGGTTGGTCAGCTCTCCGGTGTCCGAAAATTCAAATGCAGCGGCGGCGCCGTGCAGGTTCATCAGGTTATCAAGACTGCTCATCATTATTCTCCAACTGCCTGCCGGTAGGGTGACCGGGGCTAGATCATTTCTTCTACGTCAGCAAGTTTGTCCTGCATCTGTTTCATCACGCGGTTCAACAGACCGGCTTCGTTTTGCAGAAAGCAGAACACATTGGCCACTACGCACACGCTGAACTGGGGGCCACGCACCATCCAGCCGTGCGCAGGGTCAAACAGGCAGTTCTCGCTGTTGGCGCAGAGAATCTCTGCCTGCATGTGGGTTCCCATGGTGGTAGCGCGGCACATGATGGAAGCCATGCGCGCCATTTCGTCGTTTAGCTGGCCCTTGTAACTGTAGCGGTCACCACGGTAGGCATATTCGCCAGCCGCAATCACACCGGGGATGTCCGCCAGCTCGGCATAGACACTCATCCAGATACTCCTTCGTGCTTTTGTTGTTTTCCCGCCTTGCGGCGATCCCGTCCGGGGTATGCTTTTTAAAAACACATATCCCACAGGGGTTTCATAGCACAGCAAACCCCGCTTGTCACCGTTGCAGCAAGCGTGCCAGAGGTCGTACATTAGTCATGCACTTTCCACAATGGAGTCATGCCGGCGCAGGCCGGGATGACAGATAAATCAGACACTACCGGAACTTACCGCTGACCGATCAGGACAACCATGGCCGATTCCTTACGCCAGCCGCCGCCCGCCGGACTTTTCCGCCGGCTTGCTGCACTACTCTATGACTCATTGCTGCTGCTGGCCATCATGTTCATTGCCACGGCGATCCTGCTGCCGTTTACCGGCGGTGAAGCCATCCAGCACAGCCCGTTTCTGACAACCTACCTGTTGTTTATCAGCTTTTTCTTCTACAGCTGGTTCTGGATGCACGGCGGGCAGACACTGGGGATGCGCAGCTGGAGGCTTCAGTTACGCAATATCAATCCCGGCCCGATTACCCTGTGGCAGGCATTATTACGTTTCCTGGTCGCCATTCCTTCCGCCCTGCTGTTTGGTGCCGGTTACCTGTGGATGCTGGTCGACCGTGACAAACTGACCTGGCATGACCGCTATTCGGAAACCCGTATTGTGCAGCTTGAACAGAACCCGCACGCAGGCCGGAAACAGAAAAAAACCTGACCCGTAAGAGTTTCAAGGGGTCAGAGTACTTGATATTCATGAATATCAAGTACTCTGACCCCTTGAAACTCTGCGCTCGTAATGACGGGGATGTCTCAATCAAACTGTACGTCGTGCCAGTACCAGGGCAACCACGAACACCAGTAACGAAGGCAGCAGTGCCGTCACCCATGCGGGGCTGCCATACACCAGCCCGGCGTGGGCTACCGTATCACTGCCGAGCTTGAACACTAATCCGATGATGACGCCGGCCAGTACTCTCAAACCGACACCCTGGCGACCCAGTGGTCCCAGCACCATGCCTATCGACAATATCAGCATCGCCAGTACGGCCAGTGGTGCGACCAGGCGTTGCCAGAATTCCAGGCGGTAACGGTCGACCTGCATGCCGCCCTGTTCCAGCCCCTTGATGTAACGCCACAGTTCCTGTAGTGAAAATGCATCGGACTGGTGTGCCAGTAAACGGGCCAGCCCGGGGTCGACCAGCTCGACACCTGCTACCGCTTCCTGTGACTCAAGCGACACTTCATCATCGTTAAACCGGGTGCGACGGAGCTTTTCCAGGCGCCAGCCTTTTTCCCCGGTATAGACCGCACGCTCGACTACGCTGGCTGCCACCAGTTGTGGCTGTGTGTCGAGGCTGTACAGATGAATATCGGAAAGACTGCCGTCTTTCCCGGCACGCCCGACATGGATCATCTGCTGTCCCCTGCGCACCCAGAATCCTCTCCCGCGCTGGACACCGACGTCATTGAAAACAGCCTTTGTACGCAGTGAAGTCGCCGCCTGGCTGGCAGCCGGTGCAACCACTTCGCCGAGTGGCAAGGCAAACAACAGCATGCATATACCCGCCAGCAGCACCGAGGCACCGAGACGTACCGGTGAGCAACCAGCCAGCCGGAAAGCATTCAGTTCCCCCCGCGCCGCAAGGTTACCAAGCCCCAGCAATGTGCCGATCAGAACAGCCATCGGGAAGGACTGCCAGGCCCGCGCCGGTAACGACAGGCCGGTGAACAGGATCGCGTCCTGCCAGCCATACTGCCCGCGCCCGATATCACCCAGCTCACCCAGAAAACTGAACACACCCTCGAGCGATATCACCACCAGCCAGGCCAGCAGCGTCGCCGACACCAGTGAACGTACAATATAACGGTCCAGGCGCTTCATGGTGCAAATCGCCGCTGCAGAAAGACCAGCATGGCCGCCAGTGCCAGCACCACGACATGTACCCACCACAGGCCCACCGTAGCCGGCAACCTGCCCTGCTCGATCCACAATCGTCCGACGCCGAGCAAACTGAAATACACGGTAAATACCAGCACTCCCAGCCAGAGTGGTGTGTAGCGGCTGGTGACAGGACGGAAACGTGCCAGCGGTACGGCGATCAGTGCCAGCACCAGTACACTCACTGGCCTGGCAATCCGCATGGCCAGTTCGGCACCGGCCGCCGCTGTCGTGTTACCGACAAGCGCTGCTGTGGGCACTGCATCCTGCTTGTCCGGCACGCTCACGTGTGAGGGATCAAGGCGTATCCGGTAGTTCTTGAAGCGCAGCCGGCGATAGTCCGCCTGACCGGCCCGGCCGTCATACTGGTAACCCTCGCCGAGTACCAGGTAACGGCCAGCCTCGCTGTTTTCGACCGAGGCGCGTTGCGCCACCAGCACCTGCGGGCGTGGCTGCCGGTCGATATGGATAAAAATATCTTCCAGTGAGCCGGGCGCACTACCGGCACGCTGTGCGTAGACGGTCCACTTGCCACCGCGCAGGAAATTAAAGCGTCCCGGCGCCAGCGCCGACGCATCCAGGCGTTGCTCCGCCTCGGCGCGCAGACGGTAGCCCTGTGCTGCGGTGTGCGGGACCAGCCAGGTGCTCAGCACCGCCACCAGTAACGCCGCCAGCAGTACCGGCACCGCAAATGCCCGGTACCATTGCCAGGGTCCGACACCGCTGGCGGCCATTGCCAGCGCCTCGCTATCCTGGTTCAGGCGTCCCAGTAACCACAGCAGTGCCAGGAACAGGGTCAGAGGCAACAGAAACACAAAAAACCCCACAGATTTCAGGCCCAGTAACCACAACACCACATCGGCCGGAATACGTCCGCTGGCAGCCTGCCCGAGGTACAATGAAAAGCGCGCCGCCAGCAGCACCAGCCACAGCACCAGCGTGAAGGCCAGCCAGTAACGCAGCAATTCCCGGCCGAGGTAGCGATGCATGACGGAAGACATGGGGCGTGATGATTTTCCTGTCCGGCCGGCGCGGCATTTCAAAACCACGCCCGGCCTGTTAAATTTGCGCGATACCGATAATCCAGCATAACGCAACGAAATTCCAACCGAGGGAGCAGTTCATGGACTTCAACGCCAAAACCGGTGACGCCGACAAGCTTGCAAACGGCTGTGTGGTGGTCGCCGTTTCATCACCCCGCCGCCTTTCACCGGCCGCCGCACGCCTCGACAAGGCCAGCCGCGGGCAGATCAGCAGCCTGATCCGGCAGGGTGATATCGATACCGGCAGTGGAAAGACCACGCTGATTCTCAACCCGGCCGGCCGCGTCAAGGCCAAACGAGTCCTGGTGGTAGGCTGTGGCAAGGATAAAAAGCTTTCGCCCCAGGCCTTCAACCGGATGGCTTCGGCGGCCGCCTGTGCCATCCACAACAGTGGTGCAACCGATGCCGCCAGCTGGCTGACCGAGGTAGAAGTCAAAGACCGTGACACACGCTGGAAGGCACAACAGCTTGCCGCGGCCAGCGAAGATGCGGTGTACCGCTTTGATGAACTCAAGAGCGATCCCAAACCGCCCAAACGGCCACTGCGGCGCCTCAGTGTCATCGCTGCCGGCCGCGATGAGCTGGACGCTGTGCGTGAAGGCATCGCTGCCGGTGCCGCCGTGGCGCACGGCATGAACCTCGCCCGCACGCTGGGCAACCGTCCTGGCAACTACTGCACCCCGTCCGACCTGGCCGACGAGGCCATGGCACTGAAAAAAGACTTCCCCGCGCTCAAGGTGCAGGTACTGGAAGAAAAAGACATGGAAAAACTCGGCATGGGCGCGCTGCTTTCTGTCTCGCGTGGCAGCCGTGAACCGGCCAAACTGATTGTGATG
>JALVCM010000520.1 GCA_027010005.1 Thiohalobacter sp. | reverse complement strand
GAGGTCTTCATCCGTCAAGGGTTTGCACAGGCCCAGCGCCTTGCCGAGCTTGCCCCAGAAGGTGTACTCCTGGTGCCACACCTTGCGCAGCGGTTCGACCTTGTGGATCGGTGTGTATTTCGGGTCACCGGTCTCGGTGTAGAACAGGCAGGCCTCGGCACACATGCCGCAGTGCACGCAACTGCTCAGGAAGGCGGCGACCGGCGCGTCGATCTGTTCTTTCAGGGCCCGGTAGCCGCGCGCAAAGGATGCGCTCACGATTCCACCCCCTTGTAACCGGCGATGGCGCCGTTGTACCAGCGCGCCATGAGCAGGGTAAAGCCATGGCTGAGTTTGGTGAATGGAAACAGCACCATCAGCAGTTCAACACTGAGGATGTGTACCCCGGTCAGCAGGGGCGCGGTCAGTCCGACGCGATTGAAAGCCATCCAGCCGGTAATCAGGGGCAGGATCGTGACGGCCCACACCAGGTAGTCGGAACCGGTCGACAGCAGGCGCAGTACCGGACTTCTGAGGCGATGCAGGAACACGGTCAGCAGTGCAACCATCGTGACCACGGCCGTGGCATCGACAACAGTCGAAGGCAACCCGGTCCAGCTGAATCCCAGCAGGCGTTCAAACACCAGGATGTGCGGTACAAACAGGAAGATCGTCACGAACAGACCCATGTGGAACAGATAACCCGTCACCAGCACCAGTCCAGAACGCTGGAAGGTGTCCCTGTCGGGAATGGATCGATGCCACAGGGTACGCAGTCCTCCAGCCATTGCAGAGCCACGGGCTTCGGCGAGGTTGGCCTTCCTGCCCAGCAACAGGATTTCCAGTAGCCGCACCAGGATGCCGGCCAGCATGATAAACAGCGCGGTATTGAAGGCGGGGCCACGCACCCAGAGTAAAAACTCCACGTCGGTCATGCTCAGGACTCCTTCTTCAGGTCGTCGATGCTGACCTGTTGATGGTGTTTTTCGGCAGACTTCTTGCGCGCGTGATGCACACTGCCGATGACCGCACCGGCCAGCAGCCCGGCGCCTGTGGCATAGACCGCTGTTTCGGCGATCTTCCCGGTGGGTGTGGACTGGGCGCTGTAAAAGCTGCCGGCGTCCCAGAAATCCGGCTCGGAACAGCCCAGGCAGGGGTGGCCGGACTGGATCGGGAAACTGGTGCCGAAATTCCACTTCTCGGTGGCACAGGCGTTGTAGGTGGTGGGGCCTTTGCAGCCGAGCTTGTACAGGCACCAGCCTTTTTTGGCGCCTTCATCGTCAAAGGAATCGGCAAACAGCCCCTTGTTGTAGAACGGCCGGCGATAGCAGCGGTCGTGGATGCTCTGGCCGTAAAACGCCATAGGGCGGCCCAGGTGGTCGAGTTCGGGCAGTCCGAAGGTCAGGTATTGCACCAGTACACCGGTGATGATGTTGGGGATGGGTGGGCAGCCCGGTACATTGATAATGGGTTTGTCCTTGACCAGGTCCGAGACCGGCACGGCGCCGGTGGGATTGGGGTCAGCCTTGGGGATGCCACCGTAGGCTGCACAGGTGCCGACCGACACAATGGCAGCCGCGTGCTTTGCGGTTTCTTTCAGGATCTGTTCATTGGTCATGCCGGCGATGGTGGAGTACACGCCGCCATCCTTGACCGGTATGGAACCATCGACGATCAGGATGAATTTACCGTCCTCCTTCTCGATGACTTCTTCACGGATGTGTTCAGCAAAGTGTCCGGCGCAGGCCTGCAGTGTATGCTGGTAGTCCAGCGAGATGACATTGAAAATCAGGTCTTCAAGAGTAGAGGAATCGCTACGGGTGAGGGACTCGGCACAGCCGGTGCATTCCTGAAAAGACAACCAGACAACGGAAGGGCGATGTGTCTTTTCCAGTGTCGCGGCAATGACCGGTATCATGGACGGGGGCAGGGCCATTAACGAAGCGGTCGCTGCACAGAACTTGAGAAAGCTGCGTCGGGAAATACCGTTCTCCCGCAGTGCCTCGCCGATCGTCTGGTCTTTTTTCATGCTACCGCCTCCGTACGTGCTATGTCGGTTTGTCCTCGTTAAGCAGGCTGTCGAGGTGATCCAGGCCACCCCGCGCATCTTCTTTTTGTGATTTAAGGATGGCAGGTA
>JALVCM010000519.1 GCA_027010005.1 Thiohalobacter sp. | reverse complement strand
TCGATATAACGCCCGATGATCCTGTCATCGGTGTTGTAATGGGTGACCAGCCATACGCCCGCTATACAGGTTTCAATGACCGTGCTTTTACCGGCCAGTGCAAGGTCCGCGTGGACTTCGCCTTCCCCCAGTGTCTCGATCAGGCTGTCTTCTTCACCGGGTGCCATCGGAATGCCACGCAGGTCGATGGCATGCACTTCACCACTCCCCACCCAGCGTTCGAGCGCATGACGGATTTCATGCAGCAACGGAAGGACATTGCCGGTAGGCGTGTTGCAGATTGGGTCTGTCGCACATCCGGTCATATAAGTCCTTGCGTAATGTTGCTCGGTAAACTTAGCTACCATTATTCCGGCTCTACCGTCATTCCGGCGAATGCCGGAATCCATAACCTTCAGCGTGCTGGATACCGGCTTGCGCCGGCATGACGAGTTAACTAACAAGTATGGTCAATCCTGCTCGTCTGTCCAGCGCTGAATCAATGCCATTACCTGAGCAGAAGCCTCGGGTATTGCCTGCATCACGGCCTTGCCGGGTTGCTCGCCCCAGCCAAACGCTGCAGGTTGTATACCCAGCAGGGCACGTCGTTGCGGTAACCGTTCCTGTAACTGCGCGATGGTCAGCAGGTCAACCAGCCCCACTTCGTGCACACTGCGCTTGCCGTGCCCCACAAAAGTGTCCATCTCGTCACCTGTTAACAAGCTTATGCTGCCGGGTGCTTTGTTTAATTGAGCTGCATCAAGGACGATGAGGTTTTCATGTTCTTCAATGAGTGGTGCGAGGGTAAAGCTCAGTGTGCCGCCATCGAGCCAGGTAACGCCCGGCAGGTCGGGGTGTCTTTCGCGCAGGTATTCCAGCAGGTGGACGCCCAGCCCCTCGTCAGAGAGCAGAGTATTACCGATACCTAATACGAGTGTGCGTGGCATGCTTTCCGGTGATTTTACCGCGTAAGGTGATTGGCGTAAGCTGCCAGAAAAGGCAAGTGAAGACCAGTGGTTTATGCTGAGGAGTTTCTGGGCAAACTGTCATGCCGACGCAGGCCGGTATCCAGCGCGCTGAAGGTTATGGATTCCGGCATTCGCCGGAATGACGGAAATTGTGAGTTCCGCTGCGTGTTTTTCATCTGAACGGAGAAGGTTGCATGTGTCTTGGAATTCCAATGCAGATCCAGTCGATCGACGGCTTTATCGCCCATTGCGAAGCCAAAGGTGTAACACGTGATGTCAGTCTGTTCATGATGCAGGACGAACCGCTCGAAGCGGGCGACCATGTCGTGGTGCACGTCGGTTATGCCATCCAGAAGATTTCTCCACAGGAAGCACGCACTGCCTGGGAACTGTACGACCAGATGCTGGCAGCGGGTGACTAGCGCATGCACGAATTGTCCGTCTGCCAGGCGCTCATCTCGCAGGTAGAGGAACTGGCGCAGCGGGAAATGGTACAACGTGTGGAGCGTGTGCGGGTGGGTATCGGGCCATTGTCCGGTGTTGAACCGCAATTGCTGCAACATGCCTACCCACTGGCAGCAGCGGGTACCCTGGCGGAGAACTCGGAACTGGAGATCGAGAACAGGCCGATACGCGTGCACTGTCCGACGTGCGGGAAAACGTCCGATGCCAACGCCAGCCGTTTGCTCTGTGCGCATTGTGGAGACTGGCAGACGACACTGGTCAGTGGAGATGAACTGATGTTGTTACAGGTTGAGTTTATCCGGGAGACAGACAATGTGTGATACCTGTGGTTGTAACATGACGCATGGCAATCAGCACCTGCTTGCCCCCGGTGGCAAGCTGCACAAGACAGGGCAGGGGAACGAAGCCGTGACCGTGCTAAAAAACCTGCTGTCGGAGAACGATCATATTGCGGTACATAACCGGCAGCACTTTGACCGGCATGGTGTGCTGGCGCTCAACCTGATGTCATCACCCGGTTCCGGCAAAACATCGCTGCTGGAAGCGACCATCGGGTCACTGGGAAACCGCTACCGGATTGCTGTCATCGAGGGTGATCTTGAAACTGAAAATGATGCGGAGCGTATCCGCCGGTGCGGTGTGGAAGCGATACAGATTACCACCGGTACGGCGTGCCACCTGGATGCACACATGGTGCACGATGCCCTGCACCGGCTGAACCTGGATGATATCGATATCCTGTTTATCGAGAATGTCGGTAATCTGGTGTGCCCGGCCGGTTTCGACCTGGGGCAGCACAGTAATATTACCCTGTTGTCGGTGACGGAAGGTGATGACAAGCCCGCCAAGTACCCGGTCATGTTTCGTGTTGCAGAGCTTGTTGCACTGACCAAGGTGGACCTGTTGCCGCTGCTGGATGATTTTGATCCCGAACGGGCCCGGGAAAATATCCGGACACTGGCCAATGCGGCGCCGGTACTGGAGACAAGCGCACGGCAGCCTGAAACACTGCAGACCTGGTTACAGTGGCTGGAAGATGAAATACAGCAGCATCGTACCCATTGTGAAAATGCTGAAACAGCCTGAGCCGGTCATTGCGAGTACGCCACCCCGCATCGCGGCTACGAATCCGGGAGGAACGATCCCTCCCGTAGGAGCGGGCTTGCCCGCGAACCAGTCGTTGCATGGATTGTTTGCGGGCAAGCCCGCTCCTACGGGACGGGGTAAGTTCATCAAGAGGGTTTTGCGATGACCGGGCGTAGTGCAAAACAATGGCTCGACGAAATCCGTGCACTGGATCTGCCGGAACGTGTCAGGATCATGAACGTATGTGGCGGGCATGAGCGCTCCATCACCATGGCCGGCCTGCGCACGGCACTTCCCGCAAATATTGAACTGATCCCCGGCCCGGGTTGCCCGGTCTGTATCTGTCCGGAAGAAGATATCTACGAAGCCATTCAACTGGCCTTGAACGAAGCCATTACCCTGGTGGCATTCGGCGATATGCTGCGTGTCCCGGTCAATGTGCCGAAAAAGGATATCCGCTCGCTGGAACAGGCCAAAGCGGCCGGTGCAGATGTTCGGCCCATCGCATCACCACTGGAAGCTGTGCAGATTGCGCGGCAGCAGCCGGAGCGGCCGGTGGTCTTTTTTGCCGCCGGTTTCGAAACCACCACCGCCCCGGTTGCTGCGATGCTGATGGAAGGCGCACCGGAAAATCTTTCCGTTTTGCTGTCCGGCCGTCTTACCTGGCCGGCCGTTGCCATGCTGCTCGATGCCGACACCTCCGGTTTTGATGCCTTGATTGCCCCCGGTCACGTGTCCACCATCATGGGGCCGGAGGAATGGCAATTTGTCCCCGAAAAACACAGCCTGCCCTGTGCCGTTGCCGGTTTTACGCCGGAAAGCCTGCTGGCAGCGATGTATTCCACCCTGCGTCAGCTGATCGAGGGCAGGGCGTTTCTGGATAACTGTTACCCCGAACTGGTACGTGCGGGGGGGAACCCGACGGCACAGGCCCAGATGCAACAGGTCATGCTGGTCACGGAGGCAAACTGGCGTGGTATCGGCAGCATCCCGGCATCCGGGTTCAGTTTGCGGGAGGCGTATGCAGCCCACGATACCCGCAAGCTGTTCCCGGCCCGTGCGGATGATTTGCGCAAGCGGGCCGGGCAGATGCCGCCGGGCTGCGATTGTGCACGTGTGGTGCTTGGCAAGATCTACCCGAACGAGTGTCGTCTCTACGGCAGCGGCTGCCATCCTCGCCACCCGATCGGTCCCTGCATGGTCTCGGATGAAGGCGCATGCCGTATCTGGTGGGCGGGTGGTGTGCGTGAACCCGCAACATCCGGACCGGCAGGGCAGTCGGCGCATGCAACCACAGGCTGAAGTCACAACACCCGTTCCTGAGCCCGGGTCAGTGATCACTGCCCGGCACTGGCGTCTGGGCGGTTGTGTACAGGGTGTTGGCTTCCGGCCATTTGTTTTTAATCTCGCGACACGGCATGGCCTGACAGGCTGGGTACGTAACCGACTGGGCGTTGTCGAACTGCTTGTACAAGGAGAGGCCGCCGCGCTGGACGCTTTCGAACGGGACCTGCTCGATCATGCGCCACCACTGGCACGTGTGGAAGTCTTGTCGAGTCAGTACACGCCAGTCAGTGAACTGGATGCCTTCAGTATCCTGCAGAGTGTGGATACAGGTGAGGCGGATATTCATATCCCGGTGGACCTGTACGCCTGTGACGATTGTCTTCGCGAGCTGGGTGACCCTTCCGATCGTCGTTTCCGCTACCCGTTCATTAACTGTACCGGGTGCGGCCCGCGTTATACATTAATGCGTCAATTA
>JALVCM010000518.1 GCA_027010005.1 Thiohalobacter sp. | reverse complement strand
CGTACCACACCGCCCGGTACCACCTTGGCAACCTTGTTAAGTGTCGGCAGATCCCTGCCCATGGCTTTCATCGTATTGGCGCAGGCTGTAAAAGTAATGCCGTCTTTTGCCATCCGCTGGATGCGTTTTGAGTAGGCATTTTCCTTGAACAGTGCACGCAGGCCAGGACCGTAGGCGACAACTTCGATGACAACCTTGTCCGGACCATAAAAATTGGCCAGATTCTGGGCATTGTTGAGAACCAGTTTCTGTGCAAATGCATCGCCCGTAGAGATGTGGAAAACAATGAAGTGCTCGGCAAACGGTTTGTCTTCCGGTGCTTCCGGTACTTTTGTTACCCGCGCGGGATGAAAAAGACCCGCTGACGCTTCCGGCTTTTTATCAAGTGGTTCGGCAGAAACCGGACCCGCCCCGAAAATGGCAATAACAAAACTGATTGCGCCCAGTGAGCGCCATAATTTTAGCTTCATGTTGAGATTCCTCCACCTCTCTGCTGTTTCTCACCTAGAGTAGAGACAGGTAGACGACAAATTATTCCCGGGTGACGTGAATTTTGTTGTATCTGGATCTATGGTTTGTTGTATTTGGAGCTGATATGGATTTCCCCGTGATCAATCGACCGCTCATCATCCATCTCTTCGCGGCATCGCTTTGTCTTGCCGCGTCCCAGGCAGGCGCAGACTATGATGCCGGCCTGGAAGCCTATATGCGGCTCTATGACTATCGGCGCGCCTACCGGGAATTCCGGGAAGAAGGGCTGCACGGGCATCGTGAGGCACAGTTCTATCTGGGTGAAATCTGCGAAGGTGGCGTCGGCCGCCCGGTTGATTACCAGGAAGCATTCCGCTGGTACCTTGAATCCGCCCGTCAGGGATATGGGCCGGCCCAGCTACGCCTTGCCACGCTCTACTTTCGTGGCAGAGGTGTAAAGCGAGACCTGTCAAAGGCTTTCGAATGGCAGAAAAAGGCCGCCGAGCAGGGACAGGTGATCGCACAGTACCGGCTTGGGCACTACTATGCACAGGGGGTTGGCGTCCGTGCCGATCCTGTTCTCGCCTATATGTGGTGGACCATTGCCGCATCCTGGGGTGACCCCGACGCCCTGCAGGAGCGAGAAAAACTGGCCAGGAACATGTCAGCATTACAAATCGACAGGGCCCGGGCGCTGGCTCGCCAGCACGAGATGTCTTTCCAGACCGGCCGCACTGACAGCCGCCGGGAATAATTGCCATAAAAAACCACACGGATGAAATAAAAGGGGCGCATGATGCATCTGAAGAGTATGGGTCTGATTTCCTGCATAAATAATTGTGTATCGATGCGCCCGCGTATCGCTGCATCCCGCGAGCGGCTGTACCGGGTGGCACTGGCATGGTGTGGTGACAGCATGCTGGCCGATGACCTGGTTCAGGAAACCCTGTCACTGGCACTGCAGAAAGTCCACCAGTTGCGGGATCGGGAGCGCCTGAATGCCTGGCTGTACAGTATCCTGAACAATTGCTGGAAACAGTACCTGCGCAACCGCCGGCCTCACGAAGACCTGGATGATGAAAGGCCTTGTGACAAGCCCGGACCGGAACTCATGATAGACCGGCTTGAAATTGTCAGTCGTGTACGACTGGCGGTATCGGCCCTGCCGGTAGAGCAGCGCCGGGTACTGGCACTGGTTGATCTGGAAGGCTTTTCCTACAACAATGTCGCAGAAATTCTTGAGATACCGGTGGGTACAGTAATGAGTCGCCTTCACCGGGCACGTAAAGGTCTCGTCAAACTGCTCGATACAGATGACGAGAAAACGTCGAACGAGCCGGCAGGCCCGTCGTTGAGAAGGGTGAAGTAGGAAGTGAGCACGATGATGAATGAAAACTGGGATGATGCGACCCTGACTGCATATATCGATGGAGAACTCGATGCCGCCAGGCAGAATGCCGTGCTGGCTGCCATGGAACAGGACAAGGCCTTGTCAGAACGTGTCTGCAGCCTGCGCCGCACCAAGGACTGGATGCGTACCGGTTATGGCTCTGCCACACCACCGCCCCGCGATCTGCCCGGACGAAAGCTCCCCTGGAAAAATATCCGCACAGGGATTGCCGCATCGGTAATGGCGCTGGCAATCAGTGCCGGGGCCGGCCTGCTTGGCTATGAATATGCCGAACATGGCAGTTCAACCCTGGCAGAAGCCAGCAATCCTAACCGTGTTGTGCTGCACATCGATGATTCTGATCCGGAACATTTCGGTCTGCTACTCGACTATGCGGAAAGTTTCCTGCAGGAACACCGCGACAAGGGTGCCCAGGTCGAGGTTGTAGCCAATTCCGCCGGACTGGATCTGCTACGCACCGGCCAGTCACCCTACGAGCAGCGGGTAAGAGACCTGAGCGAAAAATACAGCAACCTGCAATTTATCGCCTGCATGAACGCGATCCGCAATCTGCGGAGAACGGGTGCCGACGTTAACCTTATCGACGATGTACATACCGGCGAGACCGCGATTGACCATGTCGTCAAACGTCTGCAGCAGGGCTGGACCTACAAGAAGATCGATTCTCTCTGAATTACTCCGCCATCACCCGGTTGACCCCGGGGACTTGCCCCGCGCTAGCGGGGTTTTTATTTCCCGATACAGAATCCCGAAAATATCTCGCCCAGCAAATCATCACTGGAAAATTCTCCCGTGATGGCAGACAGGTGTTGCTGGGCGAGGCGCAGCTCTTCTGCGAGCAATTCACCTGACCCGCTGTCCAGGCAGGCCGCCGATTGTTCAAGGTGCTGTGCCGCGCGCTGAAGCGCATCGAGGTGACGCCGCCGCGCGCTGAAGCCCCCGGCAGATGTCGCCTGGTAACCCATCAATTGCTTGAGGTGGTCGCGCAAGGCATCCATTCCTTCACCGGTCCGGGTACTGAGCGCTATAGCGGTGGCATCGTCATCTGTTACCAATCCGCTGACCCGACCGGTCAGGTCAATCTTGCTGAAAACCCGTGTGTGCGGCAGTTTTGCCGGCAAGCGTTCGAGTATCTGCCGGTCTGACTCACCAAACCCCTGCTGGTCATCGATGACCAGTAACACACGGTCTGCCTGTTCGATCTGGTGCCAGGCCCGTCGTATGCCTTCCTGTTCAACCGGGTCCTCACTGTCACGCAGGCCTGCCGTATCGATGATGTGCAGCGGCATGCCGTCGATCTGGATATGTTCGCGCAGGATGTCGCGGGTGGTCCCCGCCACTTCGGTGACAATGGCGGCTTCCCGTCCCGCCAGTGCATTGAGCAGGCTGGACTTGCCGGCATTCGGACGGCCCGCTATCACCAGTGTCATGCCATCGCGCAACAACTGTCCCTGCCGGGCCTGTTTTCGTACCTCGGCGAGTTGCCCGGTCACGGCCTCGAGTTGCTGCCGGACCTGTCCGTCATTGAGAAAATCGATTTCCTCATCCGGGAAATCGATGGCTGCTTCAACATAGACCCGCAGACCTGTCAGTGCCTCGACCAGCGCATGGACATGGCGCGAAAACTCACCCTGCAGGGAACGCGTGGCAGCGCGTGCCGCCTGTTCGGTATCACTGTCGATCAGGTCGGCGATGGCCTCGGCCTGGGCAAGGTCGAGCTTGTCGTTGAGGAAAGCGCGTTCAGAAAACTCGCCGGGACGGGCAACTCGCGCCCCGAGTGAAAGTACCCGGGCAAGCAGCATATCCAGTACCACCGGGCCGCCGTGTGCATGCAGTTCCACCACGTGCTCGCCGGTAAAGGATCCTGGTGCGGGGAAATTGAGCACCAGGCCTTCGTCGATCTGCTCCCCGTCACTGTCGCGGAATACCCGGAGTTCGGCAATACGCGCGGGTGGCAGGGGGCCGACTATCTGTTCCGCAATAGCCG
>JALVCM010000517.1 GCA_027010005.1 Thiohalobacter sp. | reverse complement strand
ACTCTGGCTGGAACAACTCGACAGCCTGCCCGCAAACCTGTCCACAGACGACGCGACACCCCGGGCCACGACCGAGAACATAACACCTGCCGAGACAACAGAGCCGGCGTCTCCGCCACTCACCACAGACAACGAACTTCCACCCTTGAGCGAAGAAGAATCGGCGTTCTTCCAGCAACTCTGAATCAGCTGGAACGTTCGACGCTCAGGCGGCAAGCCGGGCAATCAGTTCATCCTGCCGTGCATCAAGAACCTGCATCATCTGCTCACGCCGTGTACCGACCGCCTCAAACCAGTCCATCACCGGTAACTGCAAAGTCTCCAGCTGCGCAACAAGGTTATCGATACGACGGGGGATATTGGCCAGTGTGGCCGCCCGTTGCCCTGGTGTCATGGCATTGAGCGCCTTGTCCAGCTCAGACAGGCCGAAGGCAATATGATCGAGTTCATCCTGGAGCGGTATACGCAACGATTCACGTGTACCGGGATCGGCAAGTGGAACAACCTGCTCCACGGCCTGCGAACCAAGCGCCTCGATCACCAGGTAAAGATCGACAAGGAAATCCGTCCAAGCAAGTTGACGAAAATGGATGTGCAGACGTTCGAGTGCATCGGAAGGGATGACCGGCACTGGATCGATATCAAACCGGCGGATCCATTCACGCTGGATAGTGACATGCCGGCATTCATCGCCGACCTGTTTTGCGAGTCCCATGCGGGCTTCATCATCGGGCGCCGTTGCAATACGCGCCGCACACACTTCCATGATAAATTGATCAATCTGGGTATAGAGCACCAGCAGGTGCCCCATTGCGCGGGCATAGCCCGGGTCATGCTGAAAGGTGTTCATAGTGCTATCTCCTGAAGTCAATTCAGACCTGGAACTGAAACACCCCCGACCCGGGGGTCGGGGTGGCCAGGAACAGCAGATTGTTGCGTCAGGTTTTCAGCTGCCTGCAGACATGAGCGCCGTAACGAACAGCACCCAGGCAATAGAGGCGATGAACAGTGCGGAAACACGGCTCTTGAGATTATAGTGGTCCATACTCATGCTCCTTGCGGGATTGGTTGAGAGCAAACTCCTGCATTTTGACGCCACAGTCCAGAAACTGTGACCGGGACAGTCCGGCATTGTTCCCGTTCGATACGGTGTATCGCAAAGTTTTGAAGGGTTCAACCGATGTTTATCAAAAGCCGGAAAATGTGTCTGGTTTTAGCGACAGTTCTGCTGCCAATGTGTACTTTGGCACAGTCTGCCTGCCAAAATTCCCCACAGGCCCCGGGCTGGCACAGGGTATTTTCCGACGAAACATTGACGCTTTTTGAGCCTGTGACATCCACCGGCAGCCCGCAATTAACGGCCCGGATCACCTGGCCCGCCGCACCGCAATCGCTGTATCAAATCATATGGGACTATGCTTCGTTTCGCGAGCACATACCCCACGTAAGGAAAAGCAACGTCCTGTTGCAAACAAAATACCGCAAATGGATCTACCAGCAACTGGAACTGCCCGGCCCGTTACAGGACCGGCACTATATTCTGGAAAGTACCAGTCTCGACAGTCAGCCTGCACTTCAACACTACCGTGTCGACTGGCAACTGAGCGACCGGTTCACACTGCCAGCCGGTCAACGGGTCCGTCCGGCTGAATTTTCCGGCTGCTGGCGTATCAAGCCGGGGAAAACCGGTGGACTGGATGCGCTGTACCACATCAGACTTGACCCGGGCGGCCATGTGCCACGCTGGGTAGCGCGGGCCGGAATGCGCCGCTATGTAAAGGAATTAATGAAGCACTTGCGTGAGTTACTTCACGCGTCCGAAGCCAGCAGTTCACCGTAACATTCGGCATCCGCGCGGGAAAAACAGCACGCCACAATCCGCTCGAACCTGGCTTCGTAGCGGCGCATGACGGAAACGGCGATGAATGCCGCTTTCCCGAAAGGGTAACCGTACACGCCGGTACTGATGGCTGGAAATGCGATTGAACGAATACGGTGTTCAATCGCCAACCGGAAACTGTTCTCGTAACAGTTTTCCAGCAATGCAGCCTCGCCTTCATGTCCGCCGCGCCATACCGGCCCCACAGTATGAATTACCCAGTTTGCCGACAGCCTGAAACCCGGGCTTATACGCGCTTCACCAACAGGGCACCCACCAAGATGGCGACAGAATTCCAGCAGTTCCGGACCGGCAGCACGATGAATTGCGCCATCCACACCGCCACCACCCAGCAGGGTTTGATTGGCGGCATTGACGATAGCGTCCACTTCGAGCGTGGTAATATCCTGATTTATCACATCAATCACGACCATCCTCCCGAATCTGGCACAACTTATGCCTCCTTTTTATGTGTATATTAATTTTATCGATCCATAAATGGGTCACTGGAGTTGCCAGATGAAATCAATTCCATTGCAACTGGTTACAGTTTGCCTTGATGATGGCCAGCAGGGTGTCTTTGTCGGTGTACCCCTGGTTTCCGGGCAGCTTACCGAAGATGCCGGGCAAGTCGAGGATATCTGGTTCTCCGATATCCAGGATGTACCCGGCGACATGGCACTCGATGAACTGATGCAGCTGATCCAGGCACAGCTCTGCCGCTGCCGCGCGGTTGTTCAGTAAACATCGTCTCAGGCAATCTGTGAATCGGCATCGCTGCCCGCGTCCGGCGACATGGGCTCGGGTTTATGAATACCATAGCCCTGCGCATAGTCCACACCGATATCGGACAACTGTTCGCGTATCTCGTCATTCTCGACAAACTCTGCGATTGTCTTCATGCCCATGACCTGACCGATCTCGTTAATCGATTTCACCATGGCACGATCGATCGGGTCTTCGACCATGTCCCTGACGAACATCCCGTCAATCTTCAGGAAATCAACATCAAGGTTTTTCAGGTAGGCAAACGATGACAGGCCGGAACCAAAGTCATCCAGCGCAAACCGGCAGCCACGTGCCTTGAGCCTGGAGATAAAATGCCTGGCGACGGCAAGATTGGAAATGGCCGCTGTTTCGGTAATTTCAAAACAGAGTTTTTCAGCAGGCAGTGGATGCGCATCAAGCTGCGACTCCACGTATTCGAGAAAATGTTCATCCGCCAGCGTGTGGCCTGACACATTGATACTGCACAGGCTGAGCTTCCTGCGCTCGGAAGGATGCTCGTCCAGCCATAACAGCACATTACACAAGACCCAGCGGTCAATATTCGGCGTCACACCATAACGCTCCGCTGCCGGGAAAAATGCGCCGGGAGGTACCAGCCGGTCGTCCTCATCACGCATACGGATCAACACCTCAAAGTGCTCCCCGCTCTCTGCATCCGTATCGAGAGGAACAATACTTTGCCGGTACAGCCGAAACCGGTTTTCCTCCAGTCCACGCACAATACGTGACACCCACTGCATCTCACTGTAGCGCCGTTGTGAATCAGCATCATCGTGCCGGTACAGCTCGATACGATTGCGCCCGGCGTCCTTGGCAGCATAGCAGGCGACATCAGCCACACTCAGCAGGTCTACGACCGAACTGATGTGTTCATCTACCTCAACCATACCGATACTGACACCAACGACAAAGGTATTGTTGTCCCAGACAAAACGGAACTCTGTCACTGCGCGACGCAGGTTCTCGGCAATCCGCAGGGCAACCTCACTTTCACAACCAATGAGAAACACACCAAACTCATCACCACCGAGGCGCGCCAGCACATCACTGCTGCGTAATTCTTCAGCCAGTATCACCGCCAGTTGTCTGAGTAACTGATCACCGGCGACATGACCACTGGTATCGTTTACTACCTTGAACTGGTCAAGATCGAGATATAACAGCACACAGGGCTGCTCCTTGATGCTGGCCCTGGCTATTTCAAGACTGACAATGCGTTCAAACTCGGTACGGTTGACCAGCCCGGTAAGACTGTCGTGTTTTGCCTGGAAGGTCAGTTCTTTTGCCATGCGCCGCGCTTCAGTCACATCGCGGATGACCATGACAGCACCTGCTATCGAGCCACCGCGGTCCCACATGGGTGCCGCATTGACTGACACCGGGATCTGCTCACCGGATGTATTAATCAGCGTGATCCCGGGCTCCGCCGGTATCTCCCTGGCCTCCCATAGTGCGCGTTGGCAGACCGGCACACGTGCCGAGGTATCACCCTCTTTTACCATGTTCACCACATCGAGGACTGAACGCCCTTTTGCCTGCTCAAGTCTGAGCTGTAACAGCTGTTCAGCGCTGCTGTTCATGTAGGTAATACGTCCCTTTCCATCACAGGCAACAACACCGTCGATAATCGATTCCAGCGTCACGTGGAGATGTTGCAGGGTCTGTTCCACTGCCTCGCTGGCTTCCTGGATCTGCTCCATCATGCGGTTGAAGCCCTCGAACAGCTGCCCCACTTCATTCTTTTCACGTGTCCCGACACGCAATGTATAGTCCCTGCTGTCTGAAACCTTCTCAAAGGCCCGGGCAAGACGCTGCACCGGCTCACTGAAGGAACGTTGAAAACGTACCGCAACAAAAAGTGTCAACAGCACCAGCAGGGGAGCCAGCAGAAGTATCAACCTGTAGTAACCCTGTATTCGCTCCCTGTAGGACGCCAGTGAAAAACGCACATAGATGACGCCATACTGCCTGCCCCGGTATTTAACAGGAGAAAAAACCTCCAGGTCGTCATCGTTATAACTGATATCTGTAACCTGGTAGGCCGGCACCGGCACCGGTTCAGTACCTTTTTTCCGGTAACCGAAGCGGAATTTCTCATCCTGGTCGTAGAGGTATGCCGCCAGCACATCGGGAAAGGCTTCAAGACGTGACACGGTATCCGCTGCAACATCAGGCGAGTCCAGTAAAAGCACCTTGACGAAATCCTGGCTCAGCACCTTGATGACCGATGTCAGGCCGTGCTCGGCTTCTTCCTGGATTGCGCGACTGCCCAGGTAGATCACCATGGCAGACATGGAGACAGCAACAATTAATGAAGCGGAAAAAATTGCAAGAATCAGCTGGTTTCGCACAGAAAGCCGGCGCAGTGAGTCTTTTGTTTTTTCAAATAATGTCATCAATTCGGTGCAGCTTCTGCAGGCTTTTCAGCCGTATGACTTTCAACAGGCAGCCGGCGGTCATTACCCCATTCGAACCAAGAGCCGTCGTAGGCCGATACATCGTAACCAAGCTGCCGCAGAATGAAATACGTCAATGCAGAGTGCCTCCCCTTGTTGCAGTAGGTAATCACTTTCCTGTCCCGCCCAATATCCTTGTATATCTTTTCCAGTTCATCGAAGGAACGTATCGACCTGCCATCCGGTGTGAAGTTTTCCGTATACGGAATGTTAATGGCACCTGGAATATGCCCCTTGCGACTGGAACGGGTTTTTTTACCTCTGTACTCCTCTTCCCCCCGGGCATCTATAATGACAGTTTCGGGATCGTCGATCGCAAGACGGGTACTGAGCTTGGTCGCAAGGCGCTCAGGGACAATATGTGAAAGAAACTTGCGGGGACGTGGACGTACAGGACTGTCATTAACCGGCAGGCCGGCGGCCTGCCACTCACGAAACCCCGGGTTCAGCAACATCACTTTTTTATGGCCATGGGTTTCAAGAATCCAGAAAACCCGGGCGGCATCGATCATCTCGCCGTCGTCATAAAGTACGACCCGCGTCTGCTGGTCCACACCTGCCGCACTGAACAGTTCCTGTATCTTTGAAACAGGCGCAGCCAGGTCTGCTCTCGGCTCATCACCAAAGGTCTCCCACACAGGCAGATTGACGGCACCCCTGATATGCTGTGCCTGGTAGGCCTTACGTGTTCGTGTATCGAGAATGACCAGGTCAGGGCGATGCATTTCCCTGAGTA
The DNA here is from genome assembly GCA_027010005.1 of Thiohalobacter sp. GTDB lineage: Bacteria > Pseudomonadota > Gammaproteobacteria > DSM-19610 > DSM-19610 > Thiogranum. The sequence continues at coordinate 552 of JALVCM010000517.1, read as the reverse complement.
ACCAGTCAGGATCAACAAGATGTCTGTCGATTTCGGCCGCTGAAAGATAACCCAGCACAGGAAGCTCGGCTGTGGCAAAAATACCCGGCACTGCAAACAAAAGAAGCACCGCAGCAGAAATGCCGGGCAACCGGCTTCGCCGGTCAGATGTCATACTGGAAAGCCCTGGTCTTGTTCAATGCATCAATCCTTGACGCAACACGCCGCTAGAGAATACGGGACGCCCGATTTGCCGGGCAGATGTACTGACCACCCTGTTCAGTATAGACTATCGCTATAAGCATCCGTTATCAATAAAGAAAGTTCCACTTCGGAGAACAACAACAGACAGGAATTCAGTCAGTCGCTCAACTACAATGGCAACAGGATAACGAGGAGAGACCGTATGCCGTCAGAAGAATCAATGCCAAAATGGGACGTCGCACTGGCCGCCATGGCCCGTGACGCCTGTAAACAGAAGGCTGCGCCGCTGACACTCGATGACTTTCATCGACTGGCGGCTGAATATGCTATCCGGCTGGACGACATCATGGAGACCCTGTTTCTGCTGGT
>JALVCM010000516.1 GCA_027010005.1 Thiohalobacter sp. | reverse complement strand
CGAGCCCAGGATGACGCCGATGGCGAGGAACAGCGTCAGGTCAGCAATGTCGCTGGCGGAACGTGTCACCAGCACCAGTGGCGCCCAGGCAACCAGCGCGACGCGCAACAGTGCGGCGGTACCCCAGAACAGGCTGCCGCCAAGCAGTGCAAAACGCGCGCGCGCGTTGCGCCAGAGCAGCAGGTTCATGCGGATAAATTCCGGTAGCGCGTGCTGCAGGGTGGCGCCGCGTGCCGCCATGGGCGGAATGAGCAGGGTTGCTGTCAATGACAACCCGTAAAGACCAGCAATCAGCCACAGGGCGAGTATGACAGAGCGGTCGGCAACGGCGGCCCCGGCAACCGTGCCGAGTACGATGGCCGCGATGGTGGTGGCCTCGATCCAGGCATTGGCGCGTTCCAGTGCGTCGCTATCGACCATTTCGGGCAGGATGCCGTACTTGGCCGGGCTGTAGAGTGCGGCGCCCAGCCCGACCAGTGCATAGGCGAGCAAGGGTTCGATGCCCGTCAGCAGCAATGCGACACCGGCCAGCTTGACCAGGTTGCCGGCGATGAGCACCTGCGGCTTCGGGTAACGGTCTGCCAGTGGCCCTACCCAGGGTGCCAGCAGAACGAATGCCACCAGGAAAGAAGCCTGCAGGGCGGGTACGTACCAGTCGCTGAGTGTGTCTGTCTGCAGCACCATGGCGACCAGCGTAAACAGGATGGCATTGTCCGCGAAGGCAGACAGGAACTGCGCGACCAGCAGGGCGAACAGTCCGCGCTTCATGCGCCGCCGGTCCGGGTCAGTCCAGCCAATGGACGAGGTGCTCTTCGAGTTCGTCGGGGTGGACGTATTCCTCGGATACCACCTTGTCAGTAATGGTGATACCGGCCTCGCGGACACTGTCCGGGTTGCCGCTGACCAGTGGATGCCAGTCGTAAAGCGGTTTGCCCTCGGCCAGCAGGCGGTAGGCGCAGGTGTCCGGCAGCCATTTTTCGGTGCGGGCGACGTCCGGCGTGACCTTGATGCAGTCCGGTACCAGCAGTGAGCGGTCCTTGTAGCGGGTGCAGCGGCAGCTGTCATTGTCGTGGTACTGGCACACGACGTTGGTGTACCAGGTCTCGCCACTGTCCACGTCCTCGATTTTCAGCAGGCAGCAGCGGCCGCAGCCGTCGCACAGGGCTTCCCATTCCTGTTCATTCATCTCATCGAGTGTTTTGGTTTCCCAGAACCGGGGTGTCAACATGCGGGTGCCTTTTACAGGGTAACGTAGATATCGTAACGCGTTTTTTTACTTTCGATCGAGGTGGACGGCTTCCGGTCGTGTAACGGCCCGGCGCGGTGCGGGCGTTTGACTACGACGCGCCGTCTTGCCACGTTCAGTGCGGTCTCCAGCAGGGGCAGCGAGTCCTGGTCTTCGCCCACCAGTTGCTGAACGGCGCGGATCTCCTTTTTGACGAGCACACTGGACTTGCCCGCCGGGTACATGGGATCAAGGTAGACAGTATCCGGCCTGTTCTCTTCAGGAAGGCTGGCGAGTTTATCGGCCGAATCACCGAACACAAGCGTCATGCGTGATTCGACCCATGCACCGATGTCAGCGTTCAGCGCAGCGCGTTGCAGCCCGTCATCCAGCAGGGCAGCCAGTACCGGTGAGCGCTCGCAAAGTGTTACCGGACAGCCGAGGCTGGCGAGCACGAAGGCGTCGCGTCCGAGCCCGGCGGTGGCGTCCCATACCGTCGGGTCAAAGCCGGGTTTGATGCCAACGGCGCGCGCCAGCGGTTGCCCGCGCCCTCCCCCGAAGCGCAGCCGGTGTCCCAGTGCGCCACCGACAAAATCCACCCGC
>JALVCM010000515.1 GCA_027010005.1 Thiohalobacter sp. | reverse complement strand
CGGGCCAATATCTTTTTCGTCCACACAGTCCAGTTCCAGCCCGTCGTTGCTCAGCTGCAGGTAGAAACCGCTGTCCGGCGCACGGCGCAGGCGCGGCAGCGCATAGTGGTGCGCAAGTTCCCTGGCGCGGGCTTCCAGCGCGGGGTGGTTGCTGAGCAGGCCAGTAACGGGGGTTGCCTCGGACATCGGTGCAGTGTACCGCACCTGCCGCTGGCTGTAGATCGGGTGTCAGCTGTGCTGGTTCGGCAGGATGGTGGTGCAGTGCGTGTCGTGGCGTTTCATCCAGCGCATCATGAGATGGCGCGCACCGGACAATGCGCGGTCCGTGACCGGCAAGTTTTTACGGGTCTGTTGCAGCAGGATCAGGGTCAGGTCATCGTCGAAGTCGGCACCGTGATTTTCCTGTACCAGTCGATCGACAAGCTCGCGGTAGAAGGTATCGATGTCATGTGCTTCCGGCAGCCCGTTGAGCAGCCGGATCAACCCTTTGAAGCCGATGCGTTCGCCATCCGGGCGACGGATTTCGAACACGGCGTCGGAATACAGGAACAGCCAGTCATCCCCTTGCAGGGAGATCTCGTTCTGTTGATAGCGCACGTCCGCGGTGATGCCGGTGGGCGGGGCCGGGAGACATTCCGGCAGGGGTTCCCAGACACCGTTGCGGCGGATCAGCATGTACGGGTGGCCGGCGTAGGCATAGGTCCAGCTGTGGTCCCAGTGATTGTAGGTAGCGGCGGTGGCTGTAGCGAAGTTGCCCGGTTCGACGTCGGCAAGGATATTGTCGTTCAGTTCGTGGAGAATGGCCGTGTTGTCGAGCTGGTTCATCAGTCGCTGCAGCGGGGCGTGCAGTTGTGTGGCGATATCTGCGGCTACTGCATCGTGGCCGGCGACGTCGACCAGCAGAAATTTGCTGAATACGCCCTGGTCACAGACCGTGACATGGTAGATATCGCCACCATGGCGGCGTTGCCCGTTGGGCACGGAAAGCAGGCAGCCTTCCAGGCCCGGCATGCTGAAACGCTCCAGTACCGGCTGGTTACCGCCCCATACGATGTCGCAATACCAGCGCTGGCCGTCCGTTGGCGGAGGATGTTGCCAGTTTTCGAATCGCATCGCCCGCTCCCCGTGTCGTGGCCTGTAGTTCAACAGACTGCGGGATGGCGGACAGGTTCCTCTGATTAATACGTCATTCCGGTGATTAATATGTCATTCCGTACCGTCATCCCGGCGTATGCCGGGATCCAGTGTTTTCAATAACATGGATTCCGGCATTCGCCGGAATGACGTATTAATCACCGGGATGACGGTAGAGGAATTGGTCAGGATTTCCATAATATTTCAATGCCCTGTCTTTCAACGCCCTCGACAGCGGGCAGCTTTGCTAGAATGGCCCGATGGATGTTTCTTATATTATCGATTCCCTGAACGATGCCCAGCGCGAGGCCGTTACGGCCTCGCCGGACCCTCTGCTGGTACTGGCCGGGGCCGGTAGCGGCAAGACCCGCGTGCTGGTGCACCGCATCGCCTGGCTGATCCAGGTGGAAAACCTGTCGCCGTACAGTATTTTGTCGGTCACTTTCACCAACAAGGCCGCCGCCGAGATGCGTACCCGTATCGAAAAACTGATCGGGGTCCCGACCCGCGGTATGTGGGTCGGCACCTTCCACGGGCTGGCGCACCGCCTGTTGCGCGCGCACTGGCAGGACGCGGGTCTGCCACAGACCTTCCAGGTGCTGGATTCCGATGACCAGTACCGGATTGTGCGGCGGGTACTCAAGATGCTCGATCTGGACGAAAGCCAGTGGCCGCCGCGCCAGTCGCAGTGGTATATCAACGCACGCAAGGACGAGGGTGTGCGGCCGCAAAACATCGAGCACAAGGGTGACCCGCACCAGCGCCAGCAGATTACCATCTACCAGGCCTACGAGGAACTGTGCCAGCGTTCCGGGCTGGTGGACTTTGCCGAACTGCTGTTACGCGCGCACGAACTCTGGTTGAAGCAACCCCACCTGTTGCAGCACTACCAGGAGCGCTTCCGGCATATTCTGGTCGATGAGTTCCAGGACACGAATACCATTCAGTATGCCTGGCTGCGAGTACTGGCGGGCAAACAGGCCAACATTACTATTGTCGGCGACGACGACCAGTCCATCTATGGCTGGCGTGGTGCCAAAATCGAAAACCTGCAACGTTTTGAACAGGACTTTCCCGGTGCGCGTACGCTGCGTCTCGAACAGAACTACCGTTCCACCGGTGCCATCCTGAAAGCGGCCAATGCGCTTATCGCGAACAACGATGGCCGGCTGGGCAAGAACCTGTGGACCGCCGGGGAAGACGGCGACCTGATCCAGCTGTATACCGCCATCAACGAGCAGGACGAGGCGCGGTTTGTGATCGAGCACATCCAGTCGCAGGTGGAACAGGGCCAGGCACGCAGTGATATGGCGATCCTGTACCGTTCCAATGCACAGTCACGCGTGTTTGAGGAGCGCCTGCTGCAGGCCGGTATTGCCTACCGGGTGTACGGTGGCTTGCGTTTCTTCGAGCGCCAGGAAATCAAGGATGCGCTGGGTTACCTGCGCCTGTGCGAAAACCGCGAAAGCGATGCGGCGTTTGATCGCATTGTTAACCAGCCACCGCGCGGTATCGGTGAACGCACGCTGGCCGTGGTGCGTGACAAGGCCAAACAGGAAAGCCGCTCCATGTGGTCGGCTGCCCAGGCCGTACTCGATGGCGATGAACTGAATGCGCGTGCCCGCAACGCCCTCGCTGCCTTCATGCAACTGATTGAACAGTTCACGCGGGACATCGAAGGGCTGGAACTGGGTGAGCAGGTCGAGCATGTTGTCGAGTGCAGTGAACTCAAGGCCTATTACAAAAAGGAAAAAGGGGAAAAGGGCCAGGCGCGCATCGAGAACCTTGACGAACTGGTCAACGCCGCACGTGAGTACGAGTACGACGAGATCGAGGAAGATGACCTGGATCCACTATCGTCGTTTCTTTCCCATGCCGCACTGGAAGCCGGCGAAGGGCAGGCGCAGGGCTGGGAAGACTGTGTGCAGTTGATGACTTTGCACTCTGCCAAGGGGCTGGAATTTGATACGGTGTTTTTATGCGGACTGGAAGAAGGCCTGTTCCCGCACCAGCGTTCCGTGGAAGAACCGGGCCGGCTCGAAGAGGAACGACGCCTGTGCTATGTCGGTATCACACGGGCACGCCGGCAGTTGTTTATGACCCACGCCGAGCATCGGCGCTTGTTCGGGAATGAATCCTACAGTGTGCCTTCGCGTTTCATTCGCGAGATTCCCGCTGACCTGGTTGAGGAATTACGCCCACGCGTACAGGTCAGTCGGCCGTATGGCAGTACATCGGTCGCAAGCCCGATAGCCGAGTCTGCACCGGACGGGCTGGCACTGGGCCAGCGCGTGCAACACGCAAAGTTCGGTGATGGCGTGGTATTGAACTACGAGGGCCAGGGCGCGCACGCACGCGTGCAGGTCAACTTTGAAGCAGCCGGGTCCAAATGGCTGGTGGTTGCCTACGCAAACCTTCAGGCTGTCTGAAAGGCCGGGCGCAGGTAAGGCGTATTACGAACCGGTTGGTTGCAGGACTAATGTTCGACGGATAAAGCCAGTGGTCGGTATTGCAGTGCGTAAAACATTTCCAGGTAACGCCGTGTCTCGGAGCGTTCCAGATCAGTGACGTAGCGCCAGAATCCGTATACCCGTGACAGTGTCATCATACGTTCGGCGTAGCGTTTCCAGGTGTAGCGGGCGGCCACTCTTTCCAGTGAGCCATGTGACAACTGGTCCCAGTACCCGGGCTCACGCTGGCAGCGTTCGAGAAATTCTGCCATAAGTTGCGCAGCCGCCTCGCCGTGGTTGGGGTCGATATGAAAACCGGAAATACCGTCCTCGATGATTTCCAGTGGCCCGCCGAAGCAGGTGGCGAAGGTTGGCAGTCCACTGCTCATGGCTTCCACGACTGTCAGGCCAAAGGCCTCGAACAGGGCGGGCTGTACGAAAGCGCCACGTCGGTCAGCGACGACCCGATACAGCTCACCGGCCAGGTCCTTGTCGAGGCGCATGCCCAGCCAGCGAATGTGTGTATCAAGGCCGTGTTTGTCCATCAGCGTGTGCATGCGCTCTATCTGTTCGCGTTCCTCGGCGTCATCGGAATGCCGGGGGTCGATGTGTCCTGAAATTACCAGCAGGTTGGCGATGTCACGCAGTGCGGGCGAGTTGGCATACCATTCGACCAGTCCGGTAATATTTTTAATCCGGTCCATGCGTGCCATGGTAAACAGTAGCGGTTTTTCCGGCTCGGCAAGGGCACCGCGAATATCGGGCGTGGTTTCCTGACCGAATACCAGCTGCTCGATTTCTTTGTACAGATGGGTGAGGCGCCGCGCCTGTTCGGTGGCCGGGAAGTACACGTCGGGATCGGCGCCGGGCGATACGATATTGAACTTGGGGTCGAAAGCATCGATGCCGTGTACCACCCGGTACAGGCCTGGCAGGCTGAATGCGGAATAGCTTTCGTACTGGCCGACACTTTCGTCAGTGCCGGCAATCTCCTGGTAGGTG
>JALVCM010000514.1 GCA_027010005.1 Thiohalobacter sp. | reverse complement strand
GCCTGAAAGAAGCCGCTGAGAAGGCCAAGATCGAACTGTCTTCCAGCCAGCAGACCGACATCAACCTGCCGTACATCACGGCGGATGCGACCGGTCCGAAGCACATGAATCTGAAGGTCACCCGCGCCAAGCTGGAATCGCTGGTCGAGGACCTGATCACACGCACCATCGATCCATGCAAACTGGCCCTGAAGGACGCCGGTATGTCCGTCGGTGACATCAACGACGTCATCCTGGTCGGTGGCCAGACGCGTATGCCCAAGGTGCAGGAAGCAGTACAGGAATTCTTCGGCAAGGAGCCGCGCAAGGATGTCAACCCGGACGAGGCTGTCGCAGTCGGCGCCGCAATCCAGGGTGGTGTGCTCGGTGGCGACGTCAAGGACGTGCTGCTGCTCGACGTGACCCCGCTGTCGCTGGGTATCGAAACGCTGGGTGGTGTCATGACCAAGCTGATCGAGAAGAACACCACCATCCCGACCAAGGCGACACAGGTGTTCTCGACCGCCGACGACAACCAGAACGCGGTGACCGTGCATGTCCTGCAGGGTGAGCGCGAAGTGGCCTCGGCCAACAAGTCGCTGGGTCGTTTCGACCTGACCGATATCCCGCCGGCACCGCGCGGCGTACCGCAGATCGAGGTGACGTTTGATATTGATGCCAACGGTATTCTCAATGTGTCCGCCAAGGACAAGGGTACCGGCAAGGAACAGAAGATTGTCATCAAGGCGTCGAGTGGTCTGTCGGAAGCCGAAGTCGAGCAGATGGTGAAGGATGCCGAGGCACACGCCGACGAGGATCGCAAGTTCCACGAACTGGCGGATGCCCGCAACCAGGCGGACAACATGATCCATGCGACCGAGAAGTCACTCAAGGATCTGGGTGAGGACAAGGTCAGTGCCGACGAGAAGGCCGCGATCGACAAGGCGATCGAGGAGCTGAAGGAAGCCGCCAAGGGTGACGACAAGGCAGCTATCGAGGCCAAAACGGCCGCGTTGGCTGAATTGTCCGGCAAGCTGGCCGAGAAACTGTATGCCGAGCAGGGTGGCGCCGAAGGTGCTGCCGGTGCGGCAGCGGGCGGTGAGCAGGCCGAGGCTTCCGCGGAGGCAGGTGGCGATGATGTCGTCGATGCCGAGTTCGAAGAGGTCAAGGACGACAACAAGTAAGTCGTGACCATAGCCCCGGTAATTTTACCGGGGGTGGTTCGAGCGGTTCGCCGCGTAATAACAGAACCGCCGGAACGCCAAGTGTTGCCTTCGTGGTAACCTTGGCGTTTTGGTCGTTAACAACGAGGGAAACGCTGGTTAATTCATCATCATCCGTCATTGCGAGGCGTGTAGCGCCGTGGCAATCTCCAGACGACTGTTGCCACGTTACGAGATTGCCGCGCTGCGCTCGCAATGACGGGTTAATCAGACTCTCCCGAAATACAGAAACTAAAATATGTCGAAGCGAGATTATTACGAAGTACTGGGCGTGGCCAAAAACGCCAGTGACGCGGAACTGAAGAAAGCCTACCGGCGCGCGGCACAGAAACATCACCCGGACCGTAACCCGGACGATGCCGGGGCCGAGGAAAAGTTCAAGGAAGCCAAGGAAGCCTACGAGGTACTTTGCGACGCGCAGAAGCGCGCCGCCTATGACCAGTTCGGACATGCCGGTGTCGATCCCTCCATGGGTGGCGGTGGCGGCGGTGGTTTCGGTGGTGGCGGCGCCAGTTTCAGCGATGTGTTTGGTGATGTGTTCGGTGATATCTTCGGCGGTGGTCGTGGTGGCGGCGGAGGGCAGCGCGTGTATCGCGGTGCGGACCTGCGCTACAACCTGGAACTCACACTCGAAGAGGCCGTGCGCGGCACCACCGTCAAGATACGTGTCCCCACCTTTACCAGCTGCAAGACCTGTGGCGGTTCCGGTGCAAAGAAGGGCACCAGTCCCAGTACCTGCACCACCTGTGGCGGGCATGGCCAGGTGCGTATGCAGCAGGGCTTTTTCTCGGTGCAGCAGACCTGCCCGCGTTGTAACGGTACCGGCACGATTATCAGCGACCCCTGTGGCGACTGCCACGGCCAGGGCCGCATCAAGGAACAGAAGACCCTGTCGGTGAAGGTGCCGGCCGGTGTCGATACCGGCGACCGGATACGCCTGGCCAACGAGGGTGAGGCCGGTGAAAACGGCGGACCGCCCGGCGACCTGTACGTGCAGATCCAGGTCAAGCCGCACCCGATCTTCAAACGCGATGATGCCGACCTGTATTGTGAAGTCCCGATCAGCTATGCCACGGCCGCGCTCGGTGGTGAGCTGGAAGTGCCGACACTGGATGGCCGCGTCAAGCTGAAAGTGCCGGAAGGTACACAGACCGGCAAGCTGTTCCGCATGCGTGGCAAGGGCGTCAAGCCGGTACGGGATAATGCCGTCGGTGACCTGTTGTGCCGGGTGGTGGTGGAAACACCGGTCAAGCTCAGTGCAAAGCAGAAGGAATTACTGCGTGAACTGGACGGCAGCATGAAGGACAATAAGAAGCACAGCCCGCAGGCGCATTCCTGGCTGGACGGGGTAAAGAAATTCTTCGATGGCGTGAAGTTCTAAGGAAGCTCTGACTGATCCGTCATGGCGAGCACAGCGCGGCAATCTCTGTCAGTTTGGTGGCAGACTTAAAAAGATTGCCGCGCTGCGCTCGCCATGACGGACTGACTATCGCAATGACGGGAAACGAATGAATCCGAGGTTCCCTGACAGAGAGAAAACAGCATGACACGTATAGCGATTCCCGGTGCTGCCGGCCGCATGGGGCGGAACCTCATCGATGCCTGCCAGCGCAACGAGGGGCTTTCTCTGGGGGCCGCCACCGAACGTCCGGGCCATGACCTGATCGGTGCTGATGCGGGTGTGGTGGCCGGTGTGGGCGAGCTGGGGGTGGTGATTGGTGATAACCCGGAAACGGTCATCGACGACTTTGACGTGCTGATTGATTTTACTGCGCCGGCCGTCACGCTGGCACACCTTGATTTGTGCCGCCGTCACGGCAAGTCCATGGTGATCGGCACCACCGGTTTCAGTGACGAACAGAAGCAGCAAATACAGGATGCCGCGAAAGAGATCAGTATTGTATTCGCACCCAACATGAGTGTTGGCGTCAACCTGTGCCTCAAGCTGCTCGACATTGCCGCGCGGGTACTGGGTGATGAGGTCGATATCGAAATCATTGAAGCACACCACCGCCACAAGGTAGATGCACCCTCCGGTACCGCCCTGCGTATGGGTGAAGTGGTGGCCGATGCACTGGGACGTGACCTGAAAACCTGTGCCGTGTATGGCCGGGAAGGCATCACGGGTCCGCGCGAACGTAACACCATCGGTTTTGAAACTATCCGTGCCGGTGACATTGTCGGTGAACACACGGTGATGTTTGCCGCGGAGGGCGAGCGTGTGGAAATCACCCACAAGGCTTCCAGTCGAATGACCTTTGCCTCCGGTGCGGTCCGTGCTGCCGGCTGGGTCAGTGCACAACCCGCCGGGCTCTATGATATGCACGATGTGCTGGGTCTTTAATGACCACCTGCGACGCACGGCGCGGGGTGTGCACGCTTTCCTGATACAGGCTGTCCACACTATGCGCCCCGGCTTCTGACTGACATGGCGAGACTGCTCTGGAAAGGCGATGAGCGTTTCCCCTGGCTGACACGTGTCGGCCAGTGGTCCGAAGTTGCATTTCTGCGCCTGTTCTGGTGGTTCATGTCACTGCTTCCGGCTCAAAAGGCCTCGGCGCTCGGGGCCCGGCTGTTCGGCTGGTTCGGGCCACGCAGTGCCAAGCACCGGCACGTCGTTGCCAACCTGCGCATGGCCTGTTCCGACCTCGACGACAAACAGATCCAGGCACTGGCACGTGGGGTATGGCGCAATATCGGCAGTGTGGTTGCCGAATACCCGCACCTGGAAAAGCTGGTTGGCAAGCAGGGCGAGCCGCAGTTCGAGGTTGTCTGTCACAATGATGACCCGGCTTTCAGGGCCGCTGAGCGGCCCTTTATCTTCGTGGCGGCGCACCTGGGTAACCTGTATTTTTCGGCCGCCGCCATCCGGCAACTGGGTTTCCCCATCGACCTTGTCTACAGTCCGCTGACCAACCCGTATCTCGATGCCCGGGTACAGGATTACCTTTCTGTCCTCGATTGTGGTTTTATCACCAAGCAGAATGCACTGCGTCCCATGCTCAAGGCGCTGAAACAGGGACGTTCGGTGGGATTGCACGTTGATGTACGGGTTGATGACGGAGAACTGTTTCCACTGCTGGGTGAGGATGCGACCACCACCACCGGGCCGGCGTTCCTGTCGGTGAAGACCGGTGTCGATATTGTGCCGGTGCGTACCGAGCGACTGCCTGGCGCACGTTTTCGTGTCACCTTCTTTCCCGCACTCGCGCGTGCGCCGGAAGGCTGTTCAGACGAACAGGCGATTCGCTTCATGACTGAGCAAATGAATGTCGTAATCGGTGAACGTATCCGCGAACATCCCGACCAGTGGATGTGTACCAAACGGCGCTGGCCCAAGCTTCGCATGCGCGAGAAGGGCGCCTACGATGCGTAAGGAACCCCGGACTCATACGTCACACCAGCGAAAGCCGGTATCCAGTACACCGCAACCTGTGGATTTCGCCATGCGTTTCCGCTGGTGGCGAGAGGCCTTCATGCTGCGCAGCCTGTGGTTGCTGGCAGGTGCATTGTCACCGGCCCGTGCCTCGGCGCTTGGGCGGCACGTTATGCAGCTGATTGGCCCACACTCCGCCAAGCAACGTAATGTATGTGCCAACCTGCGCATCATGTGTCCGGAGTGCAGCGAGGCGGAAATCGGGGAGCTGGCACACCAGATGTGGGGCAGTCTGGGTGCGACACTGGCCGAGTTTGTCCACCTGGATACGTTGACAAATACTGTGACGGATACGCCCGCGGTCGAGGTTGTCTGTGAGAACACCGACCCTGATTTTCTCGCGCATCGAAAACCCTGTGTGTTTGTTGCCGCGCACCTTGGTAACTGGGAGCTGTCTGCATGGGGTATCCAGCATTTTGGTTATCCTGTTGATGTCGTCTACAAGCCCCAGGAAAACCCCTTGTTGGATGAACTGGTTATGCCGCGAAGGCAGCAACTCGATTGCGGACTGGTACCCGTCCGCAATGCGGTGCGGAATTTGATGAAAAGCCTGAAGCAGGGACGCTCCGTCGGACTGCACGTGGACGTGCGCGTGGCGGATGCGCCGCTGTCTCCCTTCGCCGGACTTGAGGCCGCTACCACCACCATGCCGGCCTGGCTGGCACGCAAGTTCGAGTGCGATATCGTTCCGGTAGATACCGAGCGGGTGGGCGATGCACATTTCCGCGTCACCCTGCACCCTTCCATCCCCTGGCGGGATGCCAGCTCCGGCGAACCGAAGTCCATCGAGCAACTTACAGCCGAGATGAACGAGGCCATTGTCGGCCTGATCCGCCGCAACCCCGGTCAGTGGCTGTGCACCAAGCGGCGTTGGCCCAAAAAGGCCATGCGCGAGCGTGGGGCGTACAAGACCTGATCTGGCTAAGCCGGCGTAAAATGCTTTTTATTGGGCGTTGACACCTCGAATTCGTCCTTGATAAAGTCGACGCGCAGTACCGGAAAACTCATGGATCGTCGAAGGAGTAAGGAGATTCTTTCGCAAGAGTATTTGGTGTGCGCGAATCAGATAACCACCCCTTCCGTTTTTATGACGTACCTGCGTCTGGCTACGGGCGTTTCTATGCACATTTTACTGAGTTATGGATGACGGAGGCGGTGGCCAATGCCCAAACACATGGGTTTTCAGGCGAATAGTCTGGACAGGCACATCATTGGTACCGAATGAAACGGCTTTCAGGCTTGTTCAACTATGCGTTACTGTGGCCATTGCTGCTTATATCGTCGGCTGTCTATGCGCCAAATTTTCCTGCGGGGGACATCGCCCCGCGAGGCAACCCGGACGGCCAGATTAATGCCGGTGATCTCGTTATCTTGCAACGTATCGCTGTCGGACTGACAACGGCCGATACCTACGAGCAATTATTCGGTGATGTTGCTCCGCTCGGTGCACCGGACGGGAAAATCAATACGGCAGATGTTCTTGTCCTTCAACGCGCTGTTCTGGGGCAGATTGCTCTTCCGCCCATAGCCCTCAACCTACCTTCAACCCCGATCCCCGACCCCCTGACCAGCCCGTTGGCAGACAGCCCGATTGTTGTTTCCGGGCGAGCGGATGCAGGAAGTACTGTCAGGGTTTTCGTCAACGCTGCCCTGGCGACCAGTGTTACGGTCGGAGTCGATGGCGTATTTAGTATAGTTACGCCATTAAATGAAGGCGCCAATGTTATTCAGCTCTCAGCGTTGAAGAACGGTCTGGAGAGCACGTTGTCCAGTGCCATGAATGTTGTTCTGGACAGTACGGCACCCGTGGTAAA
>JALVCM010000513.1 GCA_027010005.1 Thiohalobacter sp. | reverse complement strand
CAAACAGTGTCGCAAATGTTGCTGCAAGGGAGCGCAACAACAGCAACAACATCAAAACAATCACACCAAACATGATCGGCACCAGCGTTTTCATATCGCTGAGTGCCATCTCGGAGAATGCATTATTGAGAAACACGACACCGGTCGTATGAACTTCCAGCCCCGGGTAACGCTCCAGCAGCTGGTTCACCAGGCCACGACTGAAGGCGACGACTTCCGGGACTTCCTTTTCCGGGTTCAGGCCGGGCAGCTGGACCGTGACATTGATGCCCGTGGTACGGGAATCCGGTGAGATCAGGCGATTGAGCAGCAAAGGTTCTGTGGTAGCGATACGACGAATTTTTTCGAGGTCGTCGGCATCCAGGCTGGACGGGTCCATCACCAGGTCCTCGACAACCAGGTCATCTCCTTCCGCGTAGGTGTGCTGGAAATTGGTTACCGAATCGACACGGATGGAATAGGGAATCTGCCAGGATTCCTCGGTCAGCCAGCGAATGGCCTCGAGCGTATCCGGTGTAAACACATCGCCATTGGCTGGCGAAATGGCGAACAGGACATTGTCCGACTTGGTGTAAACATTCTGCAGGTGCTCGAAGGCAAGTAGTTGCGGATTCTCCTTGCTGAAGAAAATCCGGTAGTCATTGGAAAATTCCAGATAGCGTGCGCCGGTTGCCGCAAGGAATGCCACAATGACAGCACAACAGAACGCGATCCATCGCCAGCGAACCAGCTGGCCCGCAAATATCCTCACCATGTAAAATCCTTGTTATTGTTTCAGCGTGTTTTCAACGACAGAAGAAACTGTATCAACCCCCGGTTACAGCTTATGAGACGATCCTTGCTTTGGGCACTTTTTGCAAGTCCGATGCACCCTTCCAGCGCTGCCATAACAAATGTTGCAATTTCTTCACAATCACAGTCCGCCCCGATTTGTCCTTTTTGTTGCGCTTTTTCGAGCGCTTCCTGTGTCGCCCCGTGCCAGGCCTCGAACAGCCGGTCCAGGCGCTGACGGAACCCCTCGTCCAGAGGAGACATTTCCTGGGCAAGATTGTTCAATGGACAGCCGTACTGGATCATTTCCGGGGGTTTGTTGTCCGGTAATTGCTCGATGACATCAATCAGCCCCTGGAACGGATCCTCGGCACCGCGCAAGGGCTGGATCCACATGGCTTCCATCGTCTGCTGTATGACTTCATCGACAACAGCATAGCCAAGTGTTTGTTTATTCGGGAAATGATGATACAGCGCACCCTTCGTCAACGAAGTCGCCGCGAGTACCTCGTCAAGTCGCATACCCTGGAATCCGTTCCGGTAGATTTCCATGAATGCAGCTTCAAGTATCCGCTGACGCGTCTGATCCGGGTTTCTGGGCGCCCGGGCCGTGCTATCTGCCTGTTGCATTGCTCACCTTCCTGCCGCCCCCAGCTACATTATTCGGGAACTTGTAGTGGAAAGCTATTGACAAACCATCTGGTCGGTACGTATTCTAGCAATTAAATAACAGGCGGACAAGACCGGTTCCAGATTAAATCCACCAGGAGCGCGAAGGTTATGACAGCAACAACGCTTGGCATCAGCATCGGCGAAGCCATACCGGACCGAAGGCTTTCCTCAAATGCATATTCAGGAACGATACAGCTGAAAGGCAAGCGTGTCCGCATTGAAATCAGTGAAAGTGCAAGCCAGGCGCTTGCCGAACAGGACAAATCTTTACTGGTCGAACTCGAATTGTATTTCAGTTGCCTGGTGCGAAAACAGATTCGATTTACCGCCTTTCAACACGAGCCGCAAAATGACACTGACTATACACGTGTCATGAAAGGCCTGTATGCCAGCTTCCGCGCCGTTACCACGGCACATTGCCGTATTGACGAAACCGACGGCAAGCCACCGGTGGAAACCCTGCCGGTCAAAAAACCCGATCTGTTTGTCCCGGACTGGCTGAAAATCGATTTCCACGCCGGCCGCTGGCTGGGCGAATACGGATTCAGGAATGACCTCTGACCCCTTAACCCTGATGGGAGGTGCACTATGACCACAGACGTAACCAGTACCGAAATGGACCAGTGGCTCGACAGCAAGCTGGATGAGCTTCTTCCCGCGAAACTGAAAACTATCGATGAAAACAAAACGCCATCGATGGCCATGATCGCGACCAAAGGCACCCTGGACTGGGCCTACCCGCCCTTTATCCTGGCCTCAACCTCCGCCGCCCTCGGCTGGGACACCTCGATTTTCTTCACCTTCTACGGCCTGCTGCTGCTCAAAAAAGATCTCAGCGACACCCTGGTCAGCCCGCTGGGCAACCCGGCCATGCCGATGAAAATGCCCTTTGGACCCAAGTGGTTCCAGAACATTGACTGGAATATGCCCAACCTGCTGATGGCGGGGATCCCCGGTTTCGAGAAGGTCGCCACCACCTTGATGAAGAAAACATTCAAGAACAAGGGGGTAGCAACAGTTGAAGAGTTGCGTGAACTCTGTCTTGAAGCCGATGTCAAAATGGTGGCTTGTCAGATGACAGTCGACGTATTTGGCTTTGACCAGAGCGAGTTTATCCCGGAAGTGACCGACTATGTCGGCGCGACGTACTTCCTTCCGGTCGCCAAGGATGCCGATATTTGCCTGTTTATCTGAAAACGTTTCATAGTCCCTCCTTCGACCGGCGCCCAGCGCCGGTTTTTTTTGCCCGGTTATGCGAGAATAGCCGGCTTTGCCGAACACCTGATTGTTATGTCACAGGCCGCCAGCCAACCCACATCTGATACCGACCAGGCAGATCCGTTACAACCGCGTCTGCCGGAAGCACGCCAGCGCGTGCTCTGGTCGCGGCTGTATGGCGACAGCCTGCCACTGATCCTGGCCGGCGCCGCCCGACAGCAGGCCGGTCTGCTGCTGGTTATAACGCCGGACAGCCAGTCCGCGGAGCAACTCCAGGCCCGGCTGCGTTTCTTCTGTCATGACGAGTCGCTGGATATCCTGTGTTTCCCGGACTGGGAAACCCTGCCCTATGACGCCTTCTCGCCGCACCAGGACATTATCTCAGAACGACTGGAAACCCTGTGCCGCCTGCCCACGTTAAAACGTGGTGTACTGCTGGTACCGGTAGCCACCCTGTTGCAACGCCTGCCACCGAAAAGTTTCCTCGACCAGTACAGCCTGGTGCTCGACTGTGGTGACACGCTCGATCTCGACAGCATGCGCAAGCGGCTGGAAACCGCCGGTTACCGTTGCGTGGAGCAGGTCATGGAACATGGCGAGTTCGCCGTGCGTGGCGCCCTGCTGGACCTGTTCCCCATGGGCAGTGCGACACCCTTCCGTATCGACCTGTTCGATAACGAAATCGAATCTATCCGGACCTTTGATCCGGAGACACAGCGTTCCATCGACAAGGTCAAACAGGTACGCCTGCTGCCGGCGCGTGAATTCCCCGTCGACGAAGACGCGATCCGGCGTTTCAGGCAGAACTGGCGTGACCTGTTTGAAGGTGACCCGCAGCGTGCACTGATTTACCGGGACGTCAGCAATAACATGATTCCCGGCGGTATCGAGTACTACCTGCCACTGTTCGTCGAACAAACCGCCACCCTGTTCGACTACCTGCCCGGTGACTGTTGCCTGGTAGAAAGTGAGGACGCACATAACGCCATTGCAGATTTCCGCCAGGAAGTCGAGGAACGCTATAAATCCCTGCGTCACGATGTCGAGCGTCCACTACTGCCACCGGACCGGCTCTACCTGTCCGATGATGAAATGCAGCGTGCGCTGGATAACAGTGCACGCATTGAGCTGCAACGTGCCGAGGCACTGGACACGCATAACCACGCCGTCAATTACGCAACCCGCGCCCTCCCTGACCTGCAGATCAAGGCTCGCACGGAACATCCTGCGGCCGCCCTGCAGGACTTTATTGCCGGCTTCCCTGGCCGCGTACTGATCTGCGCCGAGTCGGCCGGCCGCCGGGAAACCTTGCAGGGGCAGTTGCAGGAATTCGGGCTGCGTGCGAAGACAGTCGATGGCTGGCACCACTTCCTGGACAGTGATATTGCACTCGGCATTACCATCGCCCCGCTCGAACAGGGTGCCTGGCTGGACGGCGATACCCCGCTTGTCCTGATTACCGAGGCACGCCTGTTTGGCGAGCGTGCCCTGCAGCAACAGCGGCGCAGGAAACCGAAGCGCGATGCCGAAGCTATCGTCCGCAACCTCACCGATCTGCACATCGGTGCACCGGTCGTGCATGAAGACCATGGCGTTGGTCGTTACATTGGCCTGCAAAAACTGACCGTAGGCGGACGTGAGTCCGAGTTTCTGACACTTGAATATGCGGGCAACGACAAACTCTATGTCCCGGTTGCCTCGCTGCACCTGATCAGCCGCTATACCGGCTCAAGCCCGGATAGTGCACCGCTGCACCGGCTTGGCAGCGACCAGTGGGAAAAAGCCCGCAAGCGCGCCGCACAACGGGTGCGCGATGTCGCCGCCGAACTACTCGACATCTATGCACGCCGTGCCGCCCGCCAGGGCTACACCTTCCCGTTCGACGCCGACGAGTACCGCGCCTTTGCCAGTACCTTCCCGTTCGAGGAAACCCCCGACCAGGCCAGTGCCATCGAAGCTGTTATCGCTGACATGACCGGCCCGCAACCGATGGACCGTGTGGTGTGCGGTGATGTGGGTTTCGGCAAGACTGAAGTCGCCATGCGCGCGGCATTCGTCGCCGCACAGGCCGGCCGCCAGGTGGCGGTGCTGGTGCCGACCACCCTGCTCGCCCAGCAGCACTACCAGAATTTTGCCGACCGCTTCGCCGACTGGCCGATCCGGGTCGATGTGCTGTCGCGCTTTCGCAGTAAGAAACAACAGGACGATATCCTGCAACGTTTTGCCGACGGCACACTGGATATTCTCATCGGCACACACAAGATCCTGCAGGGTGACGTCAAACCGAAAAATCTCGGACTGGTCATTATTGACGAAGAACACCGTTTTGGTGTGCGTCAGAAGGAAAAACTCAAGGCGCTGCGCACCGAGGTGGATTTGCTTACCCTGACAGCCACCCCGATACCGCGCACACTGAACATGTCCTTGTCCGGCCTGCGCGACCTGTCCATTATCGCCACACCGCCGGTGCAGCGCCTGACCATCAAGACCTTTATCACTGAATGGAACAAGGCCACCATCCGGGAAGCCTGCCTGCGTGAAATCAAACGCGGCGGCCAGGTGTACTTCCTGCACAACGAAGTCGACAACATCGAAACCATTGGCCGCGAACTGCGCGAACTGATCCCTGAGGCCACGCTGGAAATCGGTCACGGCCAGATGCGCGAGCGTGAGCTGGAACAGGTAATGCTGGATTTCTATCACCGCCGTTTCAATATTCTGCTGTGCACCACCATTATCGAAAGTGGTATCGATGTGCCGAGCGCCAACACCATCCTGATCAACCGTGCCGACAAGCTTGGGCTTGCCCAGTTGCACCAGCTGCGCGGCCGGGTCGGGCGCTCCCATCACCGTGCCTATGCCTACATGATCGTACCGCCGCGCAAGGCCATGAGCCACGACGCCATCAAGCGCATCGAAGCTATCGAGTCACTGGAAGACCTCGGTTCCGGCTTCACCCTGGCCACCCACGACCTGGAAATCCGCGGCGCCGGCGAACTGCTGGGTGATGACCAGAGCGGCCAGATCCATGAGATCGGCTTCAGTCTGTATACCGAACTGCTGGAACGCGCCGTCACCGCCCTCAAGGCCGGACGTCAGCCGGAACTGGAACGCCCGCTCAACCACGGGCCGGAAGTCGACCTGCACCTGCCGGCACTGATTCCGGATGATTACCTGCACGATGTGCACGGCCGCCTGATCCTGTACAAGCGTATTGCCAGTGCGGCCAACGAGGACGAGTTGCGAGAGTTACAGGTGGAAATGATCGACCGCTTCGGTCTGCTGCCGGAACCGGTCAAACTCCTGTTTGAAGTCACCCGCCTGAAACTGAAAGCCGCGCCGCTGGGCATCAGCAAGATCGATGCAGGCGAGGAAAGCGGCAGGCTGTTGTTCGGGCCGGAACCCGACGTGGACCCGGGCACCATTATCCGGCTTATCCAGACCGAGCCACAGCACTACCGGCTGGATGGTTCGGACGTTATCCGCTTCTATGCCGACATGGACGACAGCGAAACGCGGTTGCATACCGTCAGTAACCTGCTGGAAAGGTTGAGCACCCGTTCGGCTTAGGGCAGGATAGCCAGCATGATGATACTGACCCGATACCTGCTTTCTGCCCTGCTGCTGTTTACCAGCCTGCTTTCCACGGCCGGCGCCGATGAGATGCCACGGCAGTTTGATATTGAATTACTGATATTCCAGAACCTCACCGCAGACGATGGCGGTGAAGTCTGGCCCGTCGACTATTCAGAATGGTTTACGGAAGACAGCAATGGGCCGGTCGAACCCGGGGTAAGTACGACA
>JALVCM010000512.1 GCA_027010005.1 Thiohalobacter sp. | reverse complement strand
ATCGCTACGGCATAGCCAGCAATGACTGGGCGGCGCAGGAATTCGATGCCATCACCCGGGGCAATATAGCCCACAATGTTTTTCAGCAGCTGTTTCAGCATCGCCAACCGATACCATCACAGAAATCACTGAAAAAAAGACTGCCCGATCTCCTCAACCAGATACTCGAACAGGAATGTCCTTTTCTATTGCAGCCCGAATGGCATGTGGAACGCCAGGAATTTATTCGGATGCTCACCGAGGCAGCCGGGGTATGGCGGCAGTTTCTGCATGACAACAAAATCGAGATACTTGGGGAAGAAGAATGGCTGGAAGGCCGTTTTCACCGGCATCCCATCCATGGCAAGGCTGACCTGATCATCGCCGCTCCCGACGGAAGTCTCTATGTGGTCGATTACAAGACATCCAACAGCAACGGACGGCGAAACCAGATGACACATGGCTACGACTCCCAGGCCACGCTTTACCAGATCATGCTGACCCAGGACATCTTACCCACAGAGGCATCACGCCGACTCAAACAAGCCCGCAAGAAAGGCAAAGAAACAGGCGTACTCTATTACACGCTGCTGGACCAAACCATACTTGGCGGTAAAGGCGCCGGCGCGCTGCGCGATACACAGGTGGTGGAGGCAGACATATCAGGCAATGCGTTGAACGCCATACGCAACAGGATGAATGAGGTTCGATCCGGGCAGGTGCGGCTCAATACCGATGAGGACAGAGCCTGGTTTGAAAGAAATGGCGTCAAACCCTGGGCGCTGGACGACAGTCCACTGATCGAGCTGTTCATGAAACCGGGAGACGAAGCATGAGCACCAAGCTGCCACCACTCACCATCGTTCCCGCCAGCGCTGGTGCCGGCAAGACCTACTGGATACAGGAAACCCTGACCCAATGGGTGCTGGAAAACAAAATCGCGCCCGATCGCATTGCCGCGGTGACTTTCACCGAGGCGGCCGCGGATGAACTCAGGCTGCGTATCCGCAAGTCCATCATGCAGCAGGATGATCTGGATATCGACCAGGTGCTCAAACTGGATCAGGCCTACATCAGCACCCTGCACGCATTCGGAATGCGGATTATCGAGGAATACTGCTTCGAGGGCGGATGGTCCCCGCAGCCCCGCAAGCTGAGCGAGGATGAGGAGAAGGTGTTGATCAGGCAGGCACTCAGTGCGACCGATCAGGCCGACATCATTATCTCGAACCTCAGGCGCTATGGTTACAAGTGGGATTTCACCGCGGGCAGTGCAGAAGATCAACTGCGCAGCCAGCTCGAGCGCATGCTGTCCCGGCACCGGCTGATCGGGCGTGAAGGCGTCGCTCCCGAACTGACACGCGAGCTGGTTCAGGTCATCCGCAAGACCTATGGACGAACCCGCAGTGCTGCAACACTGGAAGGCAATCTGAAAAAGGCCGTTGCTGCCCTGCTCAAAGCCTTTCCGGAATCTCTTGTTGACCTGTACCTCGACAACGCTACATTTACAAAACAGGTTGCCAAAGACTATCGGGCTC
>JALVCM010000511.1 GCA_027010005.1 Thiohalobacter sp. | reverse complement strand
CGGAGACTGCCAGCATGGAAGCCCATATCCTGTACCTCGCCAATCACCTGGTGAATGAATCCGAGCAGGGTAACTTTGCGGGTTCCCCGCGGGCCGATATCAGTATTTCCCAGAGTATGCTGGACGTGGTCCGTTTGACCGAAGATGAGCTGTTTTTTGCCTTTGAAGAGGCCGCCGAGCAGTTTCCGTCCACGCTGGAGTCCCTGGTCTGAGCCTCCCGGCCATGCGGGAAAACCTAATCGATTGATCATTGGTCAAAAAATCACTCTAGCCCGGGTGATTTTTGCCGTTAATGTGCTCACACGCAGAGCAAATTAATGCCTCAGGATGATTGATCAACAGGTTATGGAAGAAACCGTTGCAGAACACTCGGTACGGCCGAGCGATTTACCTGCGCCCCCGAAGGATGCCATTCGTATTGTGCAGGCCTGTTCACGCCCGGGCGTGGACAGTCGTGATCTTGCGCAGCTGGTGGCCAATGACCCGGTGCTGACCGCGGAACTGCTGCGTATTTCCAATTCTGCCTACTTCGGTCTGGTCAGCCAGGTGAAGTCGGTGAGCCGGGCGGTGACGGTGCTCGGTAACCGGGCACTGCGCAACCTGATGCTGTGCCTGTCGATGCGCGACGCGCTGCGCTCTGACGCCATCCCGGGTTTCAATATCGACGTGTACTGGGAAGATGCCCTGCGCCGCGCGGTCAGTGCCCGCATGCTTGCCGAGCTTGCCGGCCTTGACCCCGAGGAGTGTTTTACCGCCGGCCTGTTGCAGGACTTTGGCCTGCTGGTACTGCTGTTTCTCTATCCCGAACAGGTGAAACACTGGGACCGGTTGGCAGCCTCCACGCCCGAAGAGCGGCGTGATATCGAGATCGACCTGTTCCACTCGACCCACGATGAGGTCGGGCTGACACTGGCCAACAGCTGGGATCTGCCACATGACCTGGCCTGTGCCATGGGCTATCACCACGATGGTCCGCCGGATGGCACGGATAGCCAGACGCAGATACTGTGCACGGTGGCCAGCTGTGCCGACTGGATGGCATCGGTCTACCGCTGTGCGGACAAACGTATTGCCATCCAGCAGGTGCGCACCCTGCTGGCGGAGCATTTCGATGCCAGCCCGGAACACAGTGATTACCTGCTGCAGAAGGTGGCGGAGTCGGTGGCAGAAGCGGCCACGGCCATGGGTATGCGTGTCGGTGAACAGCAGACCTTTGATCAGGTGCTGCGTGAGGCCAACCTGCGTCTTGCCGAGGAGAACCTCAGTTACCAGGAGCTCACCTGGCGCCTCGAACAGGCACTGGGTGAACGTGACCGCTATGCCGCTGAACTGAATCGTGAACTGGAGCTGGCGCGTGAAGTACAAAAGAGCCTGCTACCCGATGCCGGCACAAGATTGCCGGGCATTACCGGCCTGAACCTGTCGGCGAAGGCCGTGTCCGGGGATTTCTTTGACTACTACCCGGTCGGTGAAAACAAAATGGCCTTCTGCCTCGCGGATGTATCCGGCAAGGGCATGAATGCTGCGCTGCTCATGGCGAAAACGGCCAGCCTGTTCCGTTGCCTTGGCAAGGGTATCCATGACCCCGGCAAATTGCTGGCGATGATCAACCGGGAAATCTTCGAGACCTCGGTGCGGGGTATGTTCGTCACCATGCTGGCCGGGGTGGTGGACCAGGCCAGTGGGGAAGTCACGCTGGCCAGCGCCGGCCACCTGCCGGCCATACACATGGGCTGTGCAGCGCTCATCGACGAGTACCCGGCCAAGGCGCCGCCGCTGGGTATCAGCCCGGACAGTATTTTTCCCAACAACACTTTCGAACTGCAGGGAGGTTGTCTATACCTGTATACAGACGGCCTGCTGGAAGCACGCATGGAAGACGGCAAGCGGCTCGAACGGGACAGGTTGATACAGGTACTGAAAGAATATGCCAGTGTGCCGTTGTGTGACCGGCCGCTTGCCATCACCGACTCGGTGGTGGGTAGTGACGGTGTGCTCGAAGATGACCTGACACTGATGATTATCGAGGAAAAGACATAGTATGGAAGGCGGAGAACATCTGGTGACGATCAGTTTCTGTTCACGTGCCAGCCGGCTGCGCCTGTTACGCAGTGTCATGCGCGATGCTGCGGATCTTGCCGGGCTGGACGTGCCGCAGACAGAAGCCATGGTGCTGGCTGTCAACGAAGCTTGCATGAATATTATCCAGCACGCCTATGGTATGGACGCTGACGGAAAGATCGATGTCAGTGTCCTGCAGGAACAGGATGCACTGGTGGTGCGTGTCAGGGACTATGCCGATACGGTAGATGTCGAGCAGGTGCGTTCACGTGAACTCGATGATATCCGCCCGGGCGGGCTTGGAGTGTATCTCATTAACAGCCTGATGGATGAATGTGGTTTTCTGGAGCCACCCGATGATGGCGGTAATGTTTTCCAGATGAAACTGTTTACCAGGGAACAGGGAGAAGGTAATGACATTTCCGGTTGAAGACAGGCAGGGCTTTTCGGTTGTCATGCTGAACGGTGAAATTGATTTGAACAACTCGCCGGATGCACGCAAGGTGATCCTGAACAGCCTGAAGAAAATGAAACACGTCATGGTGGATCTGTCCAGTGTAGAATACATCGACAGTTCCGGTGTCGCCAGCCTGGTTGAAGGGTTCCAGTATGCGCGCACCAATGACCTGGAATTCGGCCTGATCGGCGTCAGCGAAGCAGCCATGAGCGTATTGCGCCTGGCACGGCTCGACCAGGTCTTTACCATTTACAGCTCACTGGACGAGCGGCTGGAACATGGCAGCTGAGATCCATGCAAACCGTTTTCGCCTGTTGACGGAACAGGTCGGTCGCAAGTTTGTAGCCGGCGTCGAGGACTTCGGCTACGGCGCGGCGCTGCTGGTCGAGAGCGTGTTCTGGCTGCTGGCCGGGCGCTGGCGGCAACAGCGTGTGCGCCTGAGTGCCATCGTCCAGGAAATGATGGATATCGGTGTGCAGGCAATCCCGGTCGTCACCATACTGGCCTTCGCCAATGGCGCCATGATGGCCATGCAGGGCATCTACACATTGCGCGACTTCGGTGCCGAGTCACAGGTTGTGTCCGGTATTGCAATGTCGGTGACGCGTGAGTTTGGTGTACTGATTGCCGGTATTGTGGTGGCAGGCCGTTCCGGCTCAGCCATTGCTGCCCGCATCGGCACCATGCAGATGGCGCAGGAGATCGATGCGTTGCGCGTCATGGGTGTGTCACCGGTTCGCTACCTGGTGTCGCCGATTCTGGCGGCCATGCTGCTGATGATGCCGATACTGTCAGTGCTCTCCGATGCTATGGCCATCCTGGGTGGCGGGGTCATCTCTGTCATGGAGCTGCACATAAACCTCGATACCTACACCACACGTGTATTCAGCGAACTGGTGCCAGGTGATATTTTCCAGGGCCTGATCAAGAGCGTGGTGTTTGCCGTGCTGATTACACTGGTTGCAACCGGTAACGGTTTTAACGCCAGTGGCGGGGCCGAAGGGTTGGGCCGGGCAACGACCCGCTCTGTCGTGCTCTGTATTGCCGCGATCGTGGTGGCCGACATGGTCTTTACCTTTTTCCTGAGTCGATGACATGAATACCACGCCTCCAGATACATCGTCGCAACCGGTTATCGAGGTGAATAATCTCGTGACCTACTACGGTGACCAGAAAATACTGGATGATGTTTCGCTGTCGGTTGCACCCGGGGAGATCATGGTCATCATGGGCGGGAGTGGTTCCGGGAAGTCCACCCTGCTGCGCTACCTGCTTGGCCTGCACCGTGCCGACGCAGGTGACATCCGGCTGTTCGGGAAGAATATCGATACACTGAGCAGTCACGAATGGATGGAAATCCGCAAGAAAATCGGCGTGTCATTCCAGGGCGGAGCGCTGTTCAATTCCATGACCGTCGGTGAGAACGTGCGGATGCCCTTGCGCGAACATACCTCGCTCGACGAGAACACCATCAAAATCATGAGCCGGATGAAGCTGGAAGTGGTCAACCTTGCCGGCTATGAACACCTGATGCCGGCCCAGCTTTCCGGTGGCATGATCAAGCGCGCGGCACTGGCACGTGCGATTGTCATGGACCCGGGCATCCTGTTTTTTGATGAGCCCTCTGCCGGGCTGGACCCGGTGGTGGCGGCTGATCTCGATAACCTGATATTGCGTATCCGCGATGCCATGCCTGTGTCCATCGTCGTCGTCACCCACGAACTGCAGAGCGCCTTTAAAATAGCGGACCGCATCACGGTGCTGGATCGCGGGCGCATTCTCATGGTCGGCAGCGTGGAGGAAGTGCGTCACTCGGACAATCCCAGAATACGTAACCTGCTGACACGTACATCAGAGGACGAACCGGTCGATGTAGACGGTTACCTGCAGCGACTCACCGAGGGAGCAATGCGGTTTTGAAACGCGATACCATCAACTATTTTGCCGTGGGCCTGTTCGTGCTTGCCGGGCTTGGCGTGCTGTTCTGGGCCCTGTACCGGATCACCGGGGGTGCCGGTGAGCGCGATGTGTACTACACGCAGTACCATAATGTTGCGGGCCTGTCGGAGGGCACACTGGTGACCTACGAGGGCTATGTGCTGGGCAAGGTCGAGTATATTGAACCCGGACGTACTGACGAGGGCCTGGTCTACCGGGTGGCGCTGGCGCTGAAAAAAGACTGGAAGGTTCCTTCTGACAGTATTGCGCGCATTTATTCCGAAGGCTTGCTGGCGGATACCGTGGTCAATATTTCCGAGGGGAATTCCACGGCATTTCTGGAACCCGGCGGTTTCATCAAGGGTGAACAGGGTGTCGATTTGTTTGCTGCAATCGGTGAAGTGGCTGGCGACTTCGGTGATCTGAGCGAGAATGCCATACGGCCCCTGATCGAATCACTCAATCGCACTGTGCAGCAGGTTGGTGGGGTGCTGGAGCGTCGTGTGCCCGTTATTCTGACCGATGTGGAGCATCTGGTCGGACAGCTCGACGAGAGTGCCACGCACCTTTCCAATATCATGGATGACGAGGGCGAGCACCAGGCCAAACGTATTCTGACCAATATCGACCAGGCTTCCACCGATCTCAGTGAACTGACAGCGGGCCTGACCGAGGTGAAACGCGATGCCCAGGCGTTGATGGCGAAGCTGGATGGCCTGGTCAGTGAGAGTGGCCCGGACATGCAGCAGGCGGTTGCGGAACTGCGCCATATCCTGGAACAGGTATCGCGCTACAGCAACGGCATCCTGCAGAACATGGATGACACCAGCCGCAATATGAACGAGTTCAGCCGCAAGATTCGGGATAACCCGGGCACCCTGCTGGGGGGTTCGGCGCCCAGGGACAAGGGGGTGCAGCGTGATCGCCAGGAATAATTCCATTACCCCGTCATACCAGGACAGGCCGGTATCCATTACCCCGTCATACCAGGACAGGCCAGTATCTATTACCCCGTCATACCAGGACAGGCCAGTATCTATTACCCCGTCATACCGGCGAATGCCGGTATCCAGAAAATCTGCCGCTATAGATACCGGCCTGCGCCGGTATGACGGGGTATCGGCCACCGGCCTGCGCGGGCACGACGGAAACGGGTTGATCAGGTTTGCCACAATAGTCCTGGTACTACTGATGCTGGCCGCCTGTTCGGCCGGTGTGCCGGCCCCCGAGGACCGTTTCTATGAAATCAGTCCTGCCAGCCCTGCTGTACAGCAACAGCCAGCATTGACAGGCGGGCTTTCGATCGCCCATGTCGAGGCCGACCCGCTGCGCAATGGCCGGGCGATCCTCTACCGGCATACGGACAAGCCACTGCAGCTGGGGCGTTACCACTATGAGTTTTGGGCAGACCAGCCACCGCGCATGATCCAGCAGGCATTGCTGGAAAGCCTGCGCCAGAGCGGTGTCGCGGACCGGGTTGAAACAGAGGGTCGGCGCCCACACTTTCGTTATGAGCTTGTTGTCCGGGTGCTGCGTTTCGAGTCGCTGGTCGAGTCGCGGCGGGCACTTGCCGATGTTGAGCTGGAAGCCGTTCTGCACTCAGCCCGTGACGGGAGACCCCTGTGGACGAAAGTTTATCACCAGCAGACTGCATCGCGCAGTGGTGATATGCACGCGCTGGCGGATGCCATGCAGCAGGGACTGGAGCAGATATTCGGGCAGTTAATCGAAGATTTAAAAGCCACTGACGCGGGTAATGAATAGCAGTTGTCCGTTTCTGTGGCTACACTGGTAGATATATATGGTAGCGCGCGCAGAAACCACGACGCCGAACGACGGGCAGTTGCCGGATGTAGATGCCTGGTTGTCGTCAGTCAGCTTCGGGCGCGATGAGTCTGCGCAGCAGATGATTCGCACGGCGCTCGATCGTGCCCGGAAAGCCCACCGTGACCAGACCCGCGCTTCGGGCGAACCCTATCTGGTGCACTGCCTGGCCGTTGCAGAAATCGTTCACCACCTCCAGCTTGACCAC
>JALVCM010000510.1 GCA_027010005.1 Thiohalobacter sp. | reverse complement strand
CGGAACTGTTCACGGCACTTGCGGATTGTCACTGCCATGTCCGCGCCACTGGCAAAACGCTTGCCGGGTTTTTTCTGCAGGGCACGCCCGACCATGCGGCTGACACACACGGGCAGACCACCGCGTTGTTTACGTAACGGCGGCATCTTCTGACTGGCGATGCGGTACATCAGCGCGGCGACCGAATCTCCCTCGAAAGGCAGACTGCCGGTCAGCAACTGGTAGAGTGTCACACCCAGTGAAAACAGGTCGGACTGGCCGTTGATTTTCGCACCCGACACCTGTTCGGGTGACATGTAGGACGGCGTACCCAGCACCGTGCCGGTACGGGTCCGCTGGTTGTCCAGGATGCGGGCCACACCAAAATCAGTAATCTTTACGGTACCACTGTCGCGGTCATACAGAATATTGCCGGGCTTGATGTCGCGGTGCACGACCTTGCTGGCATGTGCGTAGTCCAGTGCATCGGCCACCTGGGCAGCAATTTCCAGCACTTCCCGGACAGGTAACAGATTTTTCTTTTCCACCCACGCCTCAAGACTTTCACCGGCCACGTAGTCCATGGTCAGGTAGGCCAGGTCGTGCTCCTGGCCAGCGTCATGGATGGCGACAATATTCGGGTGGCTGAGACGCCCTACCGCTTCGGCTTCCTGCAGGAAACGTTTTGCCACCTGCTCCTGTTCACCGTCTTCGTAATATTCCTGCAACGGCAGTGTCTTGATGGCAACCTGGCGACCGATGGTGGGGTCTTCGGCAAGATAGACTGTGCCCATGGCACCGCGCCCGAGTTCACGTTCCAGCCGGTAGCGCCCCAGGCGTGGCAGTTCGACAACCGGGTTATCCAGCACCAGGGTCTGTTTGAGCCAGGCACCCCCGGCGCCAGGAAAACGCTCCGCCAGTGATGCCAGTTGTGCAGCACGTTGCGCAACATCACGATAACCGGGTGCATGCGCCTGCAGCGTTTTATAAATGTCCCCGGCACGGTTCATCTGCCGGCGACGTTCATATTCCAGCCCCAGTTCATACAGGGCTTCCAGCGCGATGGTTGCCGGCAGGCAGGGCTGGTACTGCACCAGCGCCAGTTCCAGTTGTCCCTGTGCCTGCAGGTGATCACCCAGTGCCACCCGCGCGTCGAGCACCTGCTGACGCAATTGCACCCGTCCGGCCTGTCGACGGCTGTTCAAAGTCAGCAATATCTGCATGCCCAGCAGGAACAGCACCGGGGTGAGTACCGGAAGCCAGACAGCCTTGAGGATGAACAGCAGCACACCGGCATTCAGTGTCAGGAAAGCCAGCAGCGCCGAGAGCACTGCACCGCGCCCTTCATGCCAGCGTGAAGGCAACAGTAGCAGGTACACCGCGAATAACAGGATCAAACCCCGTTGCAGTGCATAAAACCAGGCGGGCATGTGCAGGGCATGGCCAGTCAGTAAACTGTCCAGCGCCAGGGCCGACCAGCCAACCGGCGCGTACTGTCTGCCATCGAATCCACTCACAACCGGTTCCGTAGCGGTAACGCCGAGCAACA
>JALVCM010000509.1 GCA_027010005.1 Thiohalobacter sp. | reverse complement strand
CTCGGTAGAAGGTTCGGGCAGATCCTGCTTTTCCTCTTTTTTTATTCCCCCGTCCTGGTCCAGCCTGACCAGGGTTCGGGACATTTCGTCAATACGCAGACGGAGTTGTGAGGCATCGCTGTGATCGCGAATGGCATTGCGCAGATCGCGTAACTGTTTATCGAGGGTTTCGTCGAGCCCGTCAGCTGCCAGGGTCAGCCGTGAAATGGTTTTACGCAGCAGTTCGTCATTATCTTTCCACTGCTTTTCACTGCGCTCGCTTTCCTCGAGCTGTTCAAGGTACTTCTGCTTCCACTGCGTGGCTTCCTGTGCGAGCCTGTCATCTTCCACGCCGGCGCTCCTTCAACCATCAAGCCTGACGGAATCCGGCAACACAATTTCCATGCTTACCGGAAGATGGTCTGACAGGGGGTAATCCAGGACTTCAGCACGCTCAACCTCGACCGTCGGTGTCACAAGGATATGATCGATGTTGCGCTTCGGTCGCCAGCTGGGGAAGGTATTCATCCCGTGCAGGGGCTCGGTCATCAGCGTACGGTCAATCAGCCTTTCGATTTCGGGACTGTCGGAGCGGCAATTCATGTCACCCATCAGTACCACGTGCCGGTATTCATTGATCAGTTCGCCAAGGTAGTCCAGCTGATTGATCCGACCGCGCTGACTGAGCGCAAGGTGGACAATCAGTACCACCAGGGATTCCTCACCATCACCGAAACGTACTGCCATGGCACCGCGCCCCGGAATTCGGCCCGGCAGACGATGCTCGGTAATACCGCTGGGTTTGTAACGGCTCAGCACACCCAGGCTGTGGCGCGCAAAACGGCCGATGCGCCGGTTGGTCTGGTCATCCCAGTACGGAAAACCGGCCTCATTGGCAAGATACTGGGTGATATTGACGAAGCCACTGCGCGCGCTGCCGGCATCCGCCTCCTGGACGCCGACAATATCGTAGTTCTGCATCAGCGCTGCGATCCGGTCCAGGTTGGTAAATCGCTGTGGATGGTGCAACACGTGCTTCCAGCTGTGTGTCAGGTAGTGCCGGTAACCGCGGGTATGGATGCCTATCTGGATGTTATAACTCAGCAGGCGCAGGGTCCGCTTGTGCACCGGCTGGAGCGATGTGGCATTGGCAGTACGTGACATATCAGTATCAAATGGGGCAAACCAGGTTACCCAGCTGCTCGGTTAATTTCAGGTTTTCACTATAATCGACGGGGCAGTCGATTATACTCAGGGTCGGCTGCGCCAGCGCTTCCTTGAGTATACCCTGTAACTGGCCCGGGGCCTCCACGCGGTAGCCGCTGGCACCGAACGACTCGGCATATTTCACGAAATCCGGGTTGTTGAAGTGTACGTGCGAAGTCCGCTTGAACTGGTGCATCTGCTTCCACTCGATCAGGCCGTAGCCGCTGTCATTCCAGACCAGAATCACAATCGGCACGTTCAGGCGCATCGCCGTCTCGATTTCCTGTGAATTCATCAGGAAACCGGCGTCACCGGTCACCGCCACCACGGCCCGGTCCGGGGAGACCATTTTGGCGGCAATGGCACCCGGTACGGCAATGCCCATACTGGCAAAACCGTTGGAAATAATGCAGGTATTGGGCTCCTCACAGCGGAACATGCGCGCCATCCACATTTTGTGCGCACCGACATCGCACACAACAATATCGTCGAGATTCAGCACGGTACGCAGGTCCCAGATGATTTTCTGCGGCTTTACCGGGAACCCCTCGTCGTCCCGGTGCTGGTTCATTTCTTTGATGAGCGCCTCGCGCAGGGGGCGCATCAGGTGGCCCTGGTGGGGCGTTGCCAGCTCGGCGATACGTATCAGCGTGTGCTTGATATCACCCAGCACGCCGACCGTGACATTGTAGTGTTCGTCGACTTCGGCCTGGGTACGGTCGATATGGATAATGGTGCGGTCGCGCGTCGGGTGCCACAGGTAGGGGTGGTATTCCACCAGGTCATAGCCCACACAGATAATCACATCGGCACGACTGAACCCGCAGCTGATGTAGTCGTTGGCCTGCAGACCCGCACTGGCCAGCGTGGTGCGGTTGCGGAACGGCGTCACGCCCTTGGCCATGAAGGTATTGGCCACCGGGATGTTGAGCTGCTCGGCAAAATCGGCCAGGTGCTTCCAGGCCCCCGCACGCACCACACCGTTGCCGGCCAGGATCATCGGGTTGCGAGCCCGGGATATCAGCGTGGCGGCACGCTCAACCTGCTGCTGCGGCGGCTCGGGCGGGAACGGGGCGTTTACCTGCAGAGGTTTCGCCACGGCCGGCAACTTGGCAATGTCTTCCGGAAACTCGATAAATACTGCACCGGTCTTTTCCGACTGCGCCACCTTGAAGGCTTTGCGGATCACTTCCGGAATCACGTCTGCCGCCAGCACCTGCGAACTGTACTTGGTGATGGGGCGAAACATGCTGACCAGGTCGAGTACCTGGTGTGATTCCTTGTGCAGGCGGTTGGTGCCCGCCTGCCCGGCAATCGCCACTACCGGAGCATGGTCCATATTGGCATCTGCGACACCGGTGACAAGATTGGTGGCACCCGGCCCCAGGGTCGACAGGCAAACACCTGCGCGCCCGGTCAGGCGCCCGTACACGTCGGCCATAAAGGCTGCACCCTGCTCGTGACGCGTGGTAATGAAACGAATGCTGGAATCCAGCAGGGCATCCATCAGGTCGAGGTTTTCCTCGCCGGGTACGCCGAAAATATATTCGACGCCTTCGTTCTCCAGGCATTTTACAAAGAGTTGTGCGGCGTTCATGTCAGTCGTCCTGTTGGACAGCAGCCAGTATGGCCGGAAACTTCCGGCACCTTGTTATTTTCCTGCGGCGTTACCGCCAGCGGCCTTCCGCTCCTGCTCAACGAGGTAATCGACTACCTCGAGCAACTGCCGGTTACCGCCCGCCATGGTGGCACTGGTGCGGTACTTGCCATTGATAATCAATGTCGGTACACCGGTCGCGCCATACAATTCACGTACGCGTTTTGCACGGTTGGTCTTTGTCACGACGGCGAACGAGGCAAAGGCATTGTCAAAATCACTTTCCAGAACGCCGTTTTTGGTAAAGATCGCCTTGACGTCAGCCGGTGTACGGATGCGCTTGCGGTCCTTGTGCAGGCGGTCAAAGATCGCACCGTGGACCTTGTCCACCACCCCCAGCACCTCGGCCGTGTAGTAGGCACGCGCCAGTAGTTCCCAGTTTGGCCCGAGGACAGCCGGCATACGTACAAATTCCACGTCGTCCGGTTTCTTTTCCAGCCACGCATGCAGTTCCGGCTCGAGCTGGTAACAGTGTGGACACCCGTACCAGAATAATTCACGTACCTCGATCCTGTCCGGGTTGTCGGTCGGCTGTGGCGCGGAAAGCCTTTCGTAATTCACACCCTCCTTCCAGGCGCCGAAGGCCAACGGGGCAAACAGCATCAGGATGATTAGTCGCATGACATTTTTCATTTTTTTCTCCATCTCAGAGTTCACCGTAGGAATGCAGGCCCGACAGGAACATATTAACGCCAAGAAATGCAAACAGGGTGACGAACAGACCGACCACCGCCCACCAGGCCAGCGGTATCCCGCGCCAGCCTTTGGTCAGACGCATGTGCAACCAGGCTGCGTAGTTCAGCCACACGATCAGCGCCCAGGTTTCCTTGGGGTCCCACGACCAGTAACCGCCCCAGGCTTCGGCCGCCCATAATGCGCCGAGTATGGTGGCAACGGTAAAAAAGGCAAAACCGAGAGCGATCGCCTTGTACATCACATCATCGAGCATTTCCGTGTCTGGCAGGCGCGTGGCAATAAAGCCCTGCGGCGCCACCCGGTCTGCACGCTCGCGCACGAGGTAGGCAACGCCCACCATGGCGGCCAGTGCGAAAGCACCGTACCCAATAAAGTTGGCCGGCACGTGGATCTTCATCCAGTAGCTTTGCAGCGCCGGCACCAGTGGCTGGATTTCGTGTGCATCGCGACTGAAGGCATACCACAGTAAAAAAGCGACTGCCGCGGAAATCACCAGCAGCACAAAACCGCCCATGGCACGCGTGCGGTAGCGGCCTTCATAGTAAAGATAAATCAGCGCCGTAAGCAGACAGAACAGAATGAAGACTTCATAGAGGTTACTGACCGGGATATGGCCGATATCACTGCCCATCAGGTAGGACTCGCGCCAGCGCACCATCAACCCGGTAAAGCCCATTGCCACGGCGGCCCAGGTCATATCACTGGCGACCTTGCCGGTAAACTCTGAACGTGCCGCCAGTGCGGCGAAATACGCCACGGTGGCACCCACAAACAGCGCACTCATCCACATGATGGCCGACTGGCTGGCAAACAGGAACTTGAGGAAGAAATTTGTTTCGGCCGCCTGCAGCGAACTGCCGTACAGGCTGACAGCCAGCAGGCTCAGAGCGGCAACAACAATCGCCAGCACGCGCACGGCCTTCCAGGCCCAGCCCAGTACCACCAGCGCCAGTCCGGAGCCGAACAGAATGCCGACTTCATAATCATCCATCAGCCCCTGGTAGTGGTGCCAGGCATAGCCGGTACCCGCCATCACCAGCAGGGCCCACAGCCAGTCGATGGCCGTCAGTTTTTTCCAGAACGAGGGCTGTTCCAGCCCGCCGAGCAGATCCTGTTGTGTTACCGACATATCGATTACCTGTTAATAAATGCTGACTCAGTGCTCGCTACCGGGATTTTCCTGCGCGGCGCTGTTCCAGCGTGTATCGAGCTGCGCGCACATCTGTTCAAACTCGCGGGCAAAATCACGCTGGTGGCGATTCCCGGTACCGGCCGCCAGTATACGACTTGTATCACCCCGCTGTTCGATCCAGAACCACAATTTGCGGTTTGGCACATAAAACATCAGGAAAACCCCCACAATCAATAATGCAAAACCGAAATACACCATGTTCTTGCCGGGCGCACGCGCAATCTGCAGCCCGGAGGCCTGCACAAAATCAAAGTCGCGCAACTGCAGGTAAAAGGGAGACCCGTAATTCCCCAGTGCCGCGACAGCGGTCAGCGCATCATCGAAAAAACCGGCGTCCCGGTCACTCAGACCCTGTGACAAATCGACACCTTCTTCGCGCATGAGTTCCAGGTAAACCTCGCCAAGCAGTGTCTGCAATACCTTGAAGTAGGCTTTCAGCACGTCTTCCTGCCGTTCCTTCGGGACACGCTCGCCCACCATCCCGGCAATCGCCTCATAACCACCCGCCCGGAACTGCTTCACCAGGCCCAGCATGGAACGCATGACTTCTTCGCGTCGCGCCGGTTCGTCCAGCTCGATCTGCCCAAGGCTCTGGTCTGTGGTCCGGCGCACAATCTCGCTGATGCGCCGGTCGTCGAACAGCATGGCCTGGAAGCGCATGAAGCGCTCGACACCACCCTTATCGTCAACCGGGATATGCAGGTAACGGAACGGCTCAGCCGGTGACTCGCGCATGCCGCTCAGCATGAACATCCTGCCGTTAAATTCTACCGGCAGCATGTAATTCTCGTACTCACGGGCCTGGCCCGAGGCGTCACGCAGCTTGAAGGTAAAGTCAGGACCGAAATTCTTCTGCTGTTCCTTGCCGTCCTTGTCGATGACAGGGTTGATATTGAACATGCGGAAATCCGTAAACTCCAGCGTCATCGGTCCGTCTGGTGTATCGAGTTCAAGGCTGCCCAGCACCTTGCCCTTGATACGCTGTGGTTTGATATCGGCAGACTGCAAGGGCCAGGCATCCAGCGTCAACCCGGTACCACCGTCGCTGAAGCTGGCCTGGTAAATCGCGTAGCCCTTGTAGATCCAGGGATGATTGACCGCGATGGTTTTCTCCTGCGGCTCCGCTTCATCCGGGTCATGAATCACCAGGTCGCTTTCAAAGGACTTCGGCTGACCGGTCGAATAGTGCTCGATACGGAAATCCTTTACCTCGATGGAAAACGGTAGCGGCTGGACCAGGTAACCATCACGCAATTGAAGAAACACGAGATTGGCCGAACTGCCCTCGGGAATACGCACAGAACCCCGGAAGCTCGGGTTGGTGACAGGAAGACGGCTGATGGCCGGCACTTCGGCAGCGGGGATATCGCGCGTCTCGGCCTTAAGCTGGCCACTGGCCTCGCGCAGCATGAGCGGCAGACCGCTGTCAAACAGAGCGCCGATACAGATCACCACGATGGCGATATGGGTGAAGAAATATCCCAGCTTGCTGTAACGACCCTTGATCGCCGCAAGTATGTAGTGTCCGCCCCGGTTACGCGTGCGGCTGCGGTAACCCAGCTTGCGCAACCAGCCCGCCAGTGCAGCCTGCAAATCCTGTGGTTTCGCCTCGACCTCCCACTCGCACTGGTGGTGGAACGCCCTGAGTGACTTGTAATGCACGTTGAGATGGAAATTGCGCATCTCCCGCAACATGTTCGGGGTATTGCGCCAGATACAGACACTGGTAGACAAAACCAGAAAGGCCAGGATCGCCAGAAACCAGCTGGCACCATACACATCGTATAACCCCAGCGTTTTGAATACCTCGAA
>JALVCM010000508.1 GCA_027010005.1 Thiohalobacter sp. | reverse complement strand
ACCTGATGCGCTCGCAACGGCGAGCATCTGGAGAAATTCACGACGACTGATATTCATAGTTGGTCTTCCCGGGTTGGTGCAGGCAGTTGGAAAAGTTGTCTGAAAAGACGCGAGCGGGGTAAGTTTATTCCTATTGGCATAAACAAAAAAGCCCGGTCAGAGACCGGGCTTTACAGGCTGGCTTGCGATTACTTGCGAGCGCCCGGGCCGTTCATTTCCAGACCGTTGCTCATGTAGGTATGGAAGTATTCAAGCGCCTTGTACTCATCGCTTTGCGCCTTGAAGGGCTTGAAGCGAACCTGCTTGTTACAACCGCCGTAACGACGATGAATGGTACCGAGTGCGCCCCACTTGGAACGGTAAACCGGGAAGTGGGTCGTGTGACCGAGTGCCGGGCTCAGCAGGTCTGCACGAATGCGGTTGCCGGCATTCCACTGGTGGCAGTCAGCACAGGACATGTTCAACTGTCCACGTTTGGCATAGAAGTGGTTCTTGCCACGTTCATAGGCCGCCAGGGCAGCAGGGTCGGACGGGACTTTGACGTTAACCTTGTTGCCACGCGAGGTGTAGGCCATGTAGGCGGAGATGTCGGCAATCTTGCCTTTTTTCCAGCCAAGCGGCTTTTCACCGTTTTTCACGCGGCAGGCATTGATCGCGCCTTCCAGTGTGACGACCTTGCCGGTCTTGGTATCGAAGTAGGGGTAGTCCTGCTTGATGCCAATGCCGCCGTTGCGGAAACAGCTTGCATAGGTCTTGCCGTTTGCGAACGGGGTTTCAAACAGCTTTTTGCCCTTGTCGATACTGAGTTCGTAGGGCGGGAATTCCTCGATGGACTCCCACTGTGCCCGGGAAGCCTTGTCGATGGCATAAACGCCGTTGACAAATTCCTGGAAGGGAACGTCGGGGAACCGCTTGGCAAAGTAGCTGCGGAATTCTTTTAGATCCTGCTGTGGACTAGCCTGAACCGCAAATGATCCTGAAAACATCAGGCCGAGGGTCGTGGCGATGGTGAGCAGTTTTTTCATGAGTTGTCTGCCTCCGTATGGGGTGTTGGTCGGTTGGATTGTCTGATATGCATCAGGCAATCTTGGCCTCGGCGGAGTCTTTCTCGCCCTTGTTATCGACCCAGCTCAGTTTGATGGTATCGCCTTTCTTGGCACCTTCAATCTTGAACTGCAGGAATGGGCGTTTTGAAACTGCGGGCCCCCACAGCGCTGTCAATACCACAGTGCCGTTCAGCTCACAGACCACTTCCTGGATGAAATGGGCAGGAATTTTCTTGCCCGTTTTTTTGTTTTTACGCATGCCGGTTTCCATGGGGTGCTCGATCAGCGCGCTGACCTTGGTAACCTTGTCGCCGGCTTTTGCCCGAATCTTGATAGTTGACATGTTTCTTTCCTCTGAATCCTGGTTAACCGCCGCAACCACCGATGGTGATCTTGACCTCTTTTTGCGCGCTGTACAGTTTGCCACCCGCCTTGACGACAGCAATGACGTTGGAAGTCTTGCCCATCTTGATGCGCGTGTTGACAAAGCCCTGTACGCCCGGGCCGAGGATGAAGGAAGCAGTCAGCGGTGACGCGTTCTTGTCGACAATAATGCTGATAGATTCAATGTCAGCCAGCTGGCTGGTGACCTTGACCGGAACCACGGCGCTGTTTTCACCCAGATCCGGCGCATCGATCTGAACCTTGTCCGAAGCCTGCATGGCATGAGTGCCGGCGAGCGCATCGAGAGCTGCGTCTACACTGGTTGCCTTGAATGCGTCAGACGGCCAGGCGGCGAGAACAGCCCGCGGGGTTAACAGGCCTGCACCGACGGCGACACTGACTGCGCCTGCAGCGACGGACCCTTTCAGGAAGGTTCTGCGTTTCATGTTAATCACTGGTATCTCTCCTGGTATTGAACTGCACGCCGATCAGAGCGTGTAGATAAACTCGACAATTTTATCGATCTCGCTTTCGCTGAGAATCTTGTTGCGCCCGAAGGGTGGCATGATCGTGTTGGGGTTGGCTTTGGTGGCGTCCCAGATCTGGGCGCGTAACTTCGCCTTGTCCGGGTAGCGTGCTTTCATGGAAACCAGTGGCGGACCGATATTACCGGCCAGTTTGCCTCCCTGGATCTGGTGGCATGCGAGGCAGTTGCCTTTCTTGCGGTTGAAAGCCAGGGCCTTTCCCTGCTCAGTGACCGAAGCGGTTTGCGCTTCGGCAGTGGTGCCGGTGACCGGGAACAACGCAAGGCTGCCCGCAATCGCCAGCACAGAACTTGCTGTTTTCAGGATGCTGGGGAATTTCCGCATCTTTATCCTCCTTACAATGCGCTTTTTAAAAGGGTGGTTGTTTTGCCAGCTGACTGGCGAATTTTGCGCGGCTACGAAGCCAGGCACGTTATCGTAAACCTGCAATAATCCCAATGCTTTCGCGACTATAGACCTCTGTTTCCGGTGAGTCAAAACAGTTGCTGTGGCGGTCGATGATCATATTTTCCAAGAACTCTCCCGGCGTCCGGTTGAAGCAATGTTTCGGGTCGTGAATCGGGTATTTTCCCAAGTTACTAGACGCGAAGACGGGGCGCACATGCGTTTTATTCCCGTTCCGCGCGTTTGGCGAGAACAGATTTGAGATCGTGCAGCCTGGCCTGTATGCGGGCACGATCATAGTCATTGAGCCCTTTCAGCCGGAGGGCCTGCTCAAGCTGATCGACGGCGAGTGGCAGGTTACCGTTCATGGCGTAGAGTTCGGCAGAGGCAAAGCGGGTTTCCCAGGCGGGGCCCTGAACACTGGTGGCACGTGCCCACAGCTTGTAAATGGGTGGCGTTCTGGCCTGTTCGTTACGCAGAAGCGTCAGAATTACGTTGCGTGCCTCCCCGGGTTTGCCGGCGACCAGCAGGGCTTCGGCGTAGTACTGGCCAGCGACAAGGTCGCCGGGGTAGAGGCGCAGGGTATCCTCGAACAGTGCCAGCGCCTGGCGGGTTTTACCGTCTTCCATCAGCAGTCTTGCCTGGGTGGTGCGGTAGAGAATCCGGTCCGGGTCGGATTTTCTCAGTACGGCGATTTCCCTTAGTGCCCGGGTCCTGTCACCCGCACGCCAGCTGGCAAGGACGATGGCGTAGCGCTGTGCCGGGCCGGCGCTGGCCCTGAAGCTGCGCAGCAGGCTGACGGGATTGCGCGACTGCTGTACGGCAAGGCGTACCTTGATCAGTTCGAACTCCAGTGAATCACGCTGCTTTCCATGCCCGTATTTCCCCGCCCGGTCGGTGGATTCCGCGATTCGGTCGGTGGTGACCGGGTGGGTGCTGAGAAACTCGGGGATGCTGGCAGCGCCATACAGGCGTGTTGTCTGGTACAGCCGCTCAAAAAAAGCCGGCATACCGAACGGGTCAATGTCGGAGCGGGCCAGGGTCTGGATGCCGATCCGGTCGGCTTCTTTTTCGTTGGTACGGGTAAAATTCAGCTGTTGCTGGATACTGCCGGCCTGCACCGCTGAGGCGGCCGCGATGCCGGCATCCGCACTGCCGGTGGCGGCACCCAGCAGGATGGCCGCAATGGTGGCTGCGGCGGTGGGCAGGCTGAGTTGTTGCGCCGATTCGTAGGCGCGCAGCAGGTGGCGCTGGGTGACGTGTGCGATTTCGTGTGCCATGACACCCGCCAGTTCGCTTTCATTTTCGGCGGCCAGTATCAGGCCTGTGTGGACGCCAATACGCCCGCCGGGGCCGGCAAAGGCATTGATGGACGGGTCATCGACAACAAAAAAAGTAAAAGGGTAATTGGGGGTGTCGCTGTGGGTGACCAGGCGCGCACCAAGCTGGCGGATATAGCGGTTGATGTGCGGGTCGGATACCAGGGTTGCCTGGCTGCGCACGCTGCGCATGAAGGCCTCTCCCAGTGCCTGTTCCTGGACCGGGGAAATCAATGCACCACTGGAGTCGCCGAAATCCGGGAGCTGGTCGGCAGCGATTTCACTACGGGCAATCTGTGGGAGGCCGCCTGACAACAGGGTCAGGACAACCAGCTGGAGGACGCGTTGTATCATTCGCCGTGCAGAATAACCCAGCGCTGCGCCAGCGCCAAGGCGCTGATTTAAAGAGTTCTCTGGTTGATAGTGCATGGGGACCCGGACTGGTTGGGTTGACAAAAAAGCAAATCACCCCAACAATATTAATAATTACTAATATAGGTGAGACGATGAACGGGATACAGGAAATTAATGCATCACAGCTATCCGATATGATCGGGAATGAGGCGGAAAGTTTCAGGCTGATCGATGTCCGCAGTACCAATGAGATGGCGCAGGGCATGCTTCCCGGGGCCGAGGTCATGCCCATGCACCTGGTACCACTGCGGATCGAGGAATTGCGACAGTCCGGGAAAATTGTTTTTTATTGCAGAACGGGCGCACGATCGGCACAGGTTTGCGCATTTTTGCAGCAGCAGGGTGTTGATCAGGTCATTAACCTGCAAGGGGGTATTGTCGACTGGTACCGTCAGGGCTACCCGATCGAGGCGCCTGAGGTTGATGCTGTAGCTTCTGCAAGGTGAATTACAGGAAGGGGCGGCCGGTACGCAGTGGTCCAAAGGTCAGCTATCCAGAAAGGGGTATCCGGGTGCTTTTTGCTTGCGTATGACGGTCACTTACCTTATAAATACGGGCCTTCGAGACTGACCACCAAACCGTTTATCAATTGAATACACGTTAAGGAGCACTTTACGATGGCAAATTTTGACGAAGAACTAGACGCATCCGGCCTGAACTGCCCGCTGCCGATCCTGCGCGCCAAGAAGGCACTCGGAACGCTGGACAGTGGTAAGGTGCTGCATATCATCGCAACCGACCCGGGTTCCGTAAAAGATTTTGAAGCTTTTGCCAAGCAGACCGGCAACGAGCTGATCGAATCCAAGGAAGCTGGCGGCAAATACGAGTTTCTGATCAAGAAAGCGTAAGCTGCTACGGTTCCATAAAAAAGCGGCGCCGGGAATGTTCCCGGCGCCGCTTTTTTTTGCATTGAAGAAACTCAGTGGGTTAAATCAGCGGCTCCTAGATATTCCACACCAGCTGGGCGCTGAGGATATCCACGCTGGCGTCATAATCACCCGAAATTGTGCCAGTGGTTGCCGTACCATGAGCGGTTTTCGGTTCTTTGACAAACAGGTGTGAATACCCAACATCGACACCCAGTGCCGGTGTCATCTGGTAACCAAAGCCAACCGAAACCCAGGTGCGGTCTTCGCCCGGTATGCGAGCTGTCCGGTGTTCATCGTTCGGGATAGGACTCTCGTCGAAGGCAACACCGCCACGGAACAGCCACTGGTTGTTGTGACGGTAGTTGAGGCCGAGGGCATAGCGCATGCTGTCATTCCAGCTTTCATCCACAACAGTATCAGGCTGGAAGGAATCATACTGGATACGTAATTCGTCGAAAGAACTCCATCCGGTCCAGGTGATATCTGCCATGACCGCCCACTGGTTGCTCATGTCGTGGTAGGCGCTGAGAGAGGCAGTTTGTGGCAAATTGACGTTGGCACTGGCATCCGTATCCACAAAAATACCAAATGGTGCAATCTGTGGAATGGTGTTGGAAAAGTCTCCATCACCGATCAGCTGCTGCTTGATTTTTGAGCGATAGCTGAGTCCGACACGGGTACTGGCGGATGGTTCATAAAGCAGGCCAAAATTGAAGCCGCCAGCCCAGTTGTTACCTGTAACCTTGGCAAAACCGTCTGCGCCCTCGGGTAACAGCCCTGCGCAGTTTGCCGGGTCAGCACCGGGTACACCGGCAGCCTGCAGCTGGGCCAGGATGGGTGTACACAGACTGCCCTGGTCAATCGCCTGGGTCAGCTCGGCTTCCATGTACTGAAAATTTACCCCGATACCCACAGAGATGGAACTGGTGGCCTTGAAGGCGATGGCGGGATTGATGTTGATGGTAATGACTTCCGATTTGATTGCCTGGTAACGACCGGTCCAGTCATCGTCGTATTCGGTCGCAAGGCCAAACGGAGCGTTGATGCCTAGGCCGAATGTAATCTGGTTATTAAGCGGTGTTGTAAAGTACAGGTTGGGAACAACACCAAGGCCGCCGGCATTACCACCATCGCCACCCGTCGTTACCGGGGTAGTGGCGGGTGTGGTTGCGCTGCCATCGAACTCTGCTGTCGTGGAAACAAGATGGAGCCCGCCAATCAGTTGTCGGGGCAGTCGTGTCATACCGGCGGGATTGAAATAGATAGTTGATGCATCGTTGGCGATCGCCGCACTGCCGGCAAACGCATTACCCATCTGACTGGCACTCTGCTCAATGAGTGCAAAGCCGGCCGCCATGGCACCTGCGGGGGCCAACAGGGTCAGTATTCCGGCGGTGGCGAGTTTAAGTGACGGGAATCTGGCTTTCGGATTCAGCATCGGAGGCTCCTCTGATTGTTGTGTAGCCGCTACGGATTCACAGCATATCGCCCGCACGCGCAGTAATACAAGCAGAATTCGAGCAAAACTGCTTTCAAAATGACGGCTAACCATTATGAAACTCTTATACATAATTGTCGGCACGGAATTTGCCTTCTGGTAAATGGGGAA
>JALVCM010000507.1 GCA_027010005.1 Thiohalobacter sp. | reverse complement strand
CGAGGACTGTGAATATTTTAATCTCACCGGTGGCATTGTTGCCCTGCACCGCGGGTTCCGCTACTGAAACCGCCATGAGCACCCCTGCCCTGATTACCGCTGCACTGGAATCTGCGTTTGACCTGTATCTCAAACAGGACCCGGACGCCTTGCAACGTTGTGCAGCGTTGCAGGACAAGGTCATTGCCATCAACCTTACCGGTACGGATTTTACCCTGTATTTCCTGCCTGACGCCGAAGGCATCAAGGTCCTGACACATTATGAAGGTGAGCCCGACACGCTCCTTCGCGGTACACCGGCAGGCTTTGCGCGGCTGGCGCTGGAAACACGCGAGGATGCCCTGTTCCACGGTGCAATCGAAATCAGTGGCGACACGGAAACCGGCCAGGCCTTCCAGGATCTTCTTACCGGCGTCGACTGGGACTGGGAGGAACAACTTTCAAAACTGACCGGTGATACACTGGCGCACCAGGTCGGGGAACTGGTGCGCAAGGGACAACAGTGGCTCGCCGAAGCCGGCGAAACACTGCAGCAGGACCTGTCTGAATATCTCCAGGAGGAAGCGCGACTGCTTCCCACACGTGTGGAACTCAACACATTCTATGATGAAGTGGACCAGCTTCGATCCGACACGGACCGCCTTGCAGCACGTGTCGAACGCCTGCTGAAAAAACGGGAGCACGTATCGTGATCCGGCCCGGCCAGCTGCTGCGGCTGTTGCATATCAACTGGGTGCTGGTCAGAAACGGGCTCGACGAGGTCATCCTCGCCACCCACCTGTTCCGCCCGGTGCGTTTCCTGCGCTGGCTGGCGCCCTGGCACATTCTCAGCCGACGCACACCACGCGCCGTGCGCATCCGCCGCACGCTGGAAGACCTTGGGCCGATATTCGTCAAGTTCGGACAGATCCTGTCCACCCGCAAGGACCTGCTGCCTGACGACATCGCCGATGAACTGGCAAAGTTACAGGACCAGGTTCCTCCCTTTGACAGTCAACTCGCCACTGCCATCATCGAACAGACCTACGGTCGTCCGGTACAGGATATTTTTGCCCGCTTTGAAACCGTACCACTGGCTTCCGCTTCCGTGGCACAGGTCCACGCCGCCACGCTCAACAGTGGCGAGGATGTCGTCGTCAAGGTGCTGCGGCCCGGCATCGAGCCGGTGATTCGCCGTGACGTCAGCCTGCTTCACTACATCGCCGGCCTCGCGGAACGTTACTGGAGTGAAGGACGACGGCTGCGCCCGCGAGAAATCGTTGCCGAGTTCGAAAAAACTCTCTACGAAGAAATGGACCTGTTGCGCGAAGCCGCCAATGCCTCGCAACTGCGGCGTAATTTCGAAGGCTCGAACCTGTTGCATGTTCCCGAGGTGTACTGGCCCTACTGCCACCGTAACGTCATGGTGATGGAGCGTATCTACGGCATCCCGGTCAGTGACCTCGACGCGCTCCGCGAAGCCGGCGTGGATATGAAATCCCTGTCCGAACGCGGCGTGGAAATCTTTTTTACCCAGGTTTTCCGACACAACTTTTTTCATGCCGATATGCACCCCGGCAATATTTTTGTGTCCCGTGAAGGCCAGTACATGGCCGTGGATTTCGGCATCATGGGCACCCTCAGCCCGGTCGACCAGCGCTACCTGGCGGAAAATTTCCTGGCCTTCTTCCGGCGTGACTATTACCGCGTGGCACA
Source organism: Thiohalobacter sp. (assembly GCA_027010005.1). Classification (GTDB taxonomy): domain Bacteria; phylum Pseudomonadota; class Gammaproteobacteria; order DSM-19610; family DSM-19610; genus Thiogranum. Next base: position 4,881 of record JALVCM010000507.1, on the reverse strand, counting down.
GCTTCATGTTGAGTCGGAATGGGTGCCAAAGGGCACGCGGGTCGACGAATTCGAATCGGCCATCCGTTCTGTGTGTGAACCTATTTTTGAAAGACCGCTGAAGGAAATCTCCTTCGGCCAGCTGTTGCTGCGGCTGTTCCAGACGGCGCGTCGTTTCGATATGGAGATCCAGCCACAACTGGTATTGCTGCAAAAAACCCTGCTCAACATCGAGGGACTGGGCCGGCAGCTCTACCCGGACCTCGACCTGTGGCAAACGGCCAAGCCATTCCTGGAACGCTGGATGAGCGAACAGGTGGGTGCCCGTGCATTTGTCAGCCGCATGAAGCACAGTTTCCCCGAATGGAGCGAACGCCTGCCGGAAATTCCCGAACTGGTCCACCGCACCCTGCAACAGGCGTCCGAAGGCAAGCTGCATGTGCAATGGGAATCGAAGCAACTGGAAAAACTTCGCCGGCAGATGCAGCGTTCCAGCCAGCGTACGATATACGCCATTCTTGGCAGCGGCTTTCTTGTCAGCGCCTCGCTGATCTACGGGCTCGACGGTTACACACCGGCCATGCTGGCTGGCGCGCCTTTGTTGAGCTGGGTATTTGGTGGGATTTCTGCCGTTTTGTTCCTGGCGGCCTGGGAAGCGGATTAAACCGCCAGGCATAAAAAACCCGCCTTGTGGCGGGTTAAAATCTGGCTCTTTGGTTGCTTTTCGCTATTTTTGTAAATTGAGCCTTGTTGTTGTCCTGTTTCGCTGTGTGACTCCTCCGAATCAACTGCGTTTGTTATGGTTCTCTCTCCTCCAACACCGTGTTCTGCAAGCACTCCATCCACACTGACATTGACTGCGTTGAATTCTTGTTGTGTATTACCTGGAGCAACAACCGTGCCTGTTTTGAATTACACGTAAATTCAAGAGGTTAGTACACCCCACGAAAATCTTGTCTGTTGAATGTAAAATAACCCGACGCGTCCCGTCTGTCAGAAGCTGCTTATATAGTATATTTATCAGTAGCTTGCGTACCGCCACCGGAATAGCGCAAGCCCGCTTTTTTCGTAAACAAACTCGACACCTGCAAGATTTACCGAACCGGACCTTATACCAGATGCCTCAGGTCAACAGCCGCCACCAGCACCACCAGCGCGATGAGCCAGAACAGGACAATCCATACGGCAGACTGGCGTGCCTTGCGTTTTTCCAGCCAGGTACGTGGACGCACCCCCTTGACCAGGAAAACCAGGTTGGCAGACAGATTCACGCACACGATATTGGCCGCAAGCAACAGGCCGGCACCGGTTGCCATATCGGACTGACCAGAGGCCAGCATCATCCCCAGTGCCGCAGTTGGCGGAAGTAACGCGACGGCGACCATCACACCCACCAGGGCACTGGCAACACCACTGGTCAGCGAAAGCACTGCCGCCGCCCCTGAGGCCAGCGCCAGCACGATGCCATCAAAGCCCACGGTGGTACGTGAAAGGATCTCCGGTCCCGGCACCTCGACCGGCCAGAACCAGCCAATCAGGAACGACAGTACCAGCGCCAGCGCCACACCGGCCAGGTTGGTCTTGAGGGATTCCTGCAGGAGATCACGGTCACCCAGCGTAGCGGCAAATGCCAGTGCGATATTCGGGCCGAGCAGGGGCGCGATAACCATCGCACCGACGATAACGGCGACATTGTCTTCCAGCAGCCCGATCGCGGCCACCACGGTGGAAAGAAACACCAGGATCAGGAAATTCGCATTCAGGCGCGCGCCTTTTTCGATCTCGTTGTATAACTCTTCACGCGTCAGGCCGCTTCCTGACTTTGCCGGCGTGCTGCCATTGTCTGCGGCCTCATCGGTTTTCGGGGCAGGGCGGGGCAGGACAGCCTCAACCGGCTGTACAATGATGCGGGCATTTTCCGCGGTACCCAGCAAACTCTGCAAGGCATCCAGCACGGTCTGTCGCGCATCATCGGCTACCAGCATGCGTACACTGCGGCGCTGGTCTTCAACCGTCTGGCTGTACCAGCAATCCAGTGCACCATATTGTTCCGCCAGACCGACCAGCGTATCCAGGTGGCCGGCATCGGCAACGACTTCGATGAGTTTCATGGGATATCCGGCAGGCTGGTCATACTATGGCCGCTGCAATGCCGCTTCCACTTCATCACGTTTTACTTTCCCGACCAGGCGCTCGATCAATGTCAAGGCAAAATCCATGGCGGTACCGGGACCGCGGGAGGTAATCACCGTCCCGTCCTCGACCACCGCCTGTGTGCTGTACTCGATGCCGCTGACAGCATCGAGGGCACCCGGATAACTGGTCACGGTCCGGCCTTCAAGCAGCCCGCTGTGCGCCAGCACTTTGGGTGCCGCGCATATGGCCGCAGTATAGCGACCGGAGGCCGCCATCTCTTTCAGCAAGGTGTGAATGCGCGGGTCATTGTCGAGATGGTCGGCACCAGGCAGTCCTCCCGGCAACACGACCATATCGTAATCGTACTTCAGGGCTTCATCCAGCGTGCTGTCGGGAACCAGGACGGTTCCACGGGAAGCCTTTACCGGCCGGTCATCGAGTCCGGCCGTCACGACATCGATGCCTGCGCGACGCATCAGGTCAACTACAGTGATGGCTTCGAGTTCTTCACATCCCTGTGCGAGGGGGACCAGTACGCTTGCCATGTCTTTTCACCCTCCTGCTGCGCTATCAAATCCCGTACCGGCGCCAGGCGGATACCCTGCCGGGCCAGTTGCGGAAGCCGCTGCTCCAGCACGGCCAGTGTCTGCGGGTAAGGGTGGCCGATCGCCAGCGCGCTACCCTGCTCACGTGCCAATGCTACCAGCCTGTCGAACTGAAAGGCTATATCCTTTTTATCAAGACTGTTATCGAGAAATACATTGCGCCGGATACCCGGGATGCCGGTTTCGTCCGCAACCTGCTGGGCCACGGTTGCCGTGGTGGTCCGGCTGTCGACAAAAAACAGGCCGCCCTGCCGCTGAAGGGTTTCCATCAGCCAGCGCATGTGGCCGGGGTGGCGGGTCAACAGACTGCCCATATGATTATTCACGCCTGTCACATGCGGCACCCGCCGCAGGTTTTCGAGCACGGTACCGACAAACTCGTGTTCTGTCATTTGCAGGGTAACCGCGCCGGCATCCAGCGGGCGGCCATCGACACTGTCCATGGGAAGGTGCAGTAACACTTCATGTCCCCGCTCACTGGCCTGGTTGGCAAGCTCACGGGTGTAATGCGCACGCGGCAGAAAAGCACAAGCCACCGGGCCGGGCAGGGCGAGTGCTCGCTGACCGGTTTCCAGCCGCTTGCCCATGTCATCGATGATGATACCAATGACGGCCGGCGGTTGTGACTGTGCCTGCCCGGTAAAAAGAATCCACAAAAAAAGAACCGGCCAGAAGCCGGTTATTTTTGTCATTGCATATGTTCCCGTTGTATGGCGAGACCGCGAAGTAAATTAAGCGCCTCATAAAGCTGGTAATCGGTCTGTGCCAGTGATTCAGCCTTTTTCTTCTCCTTTGAATCTCCGGTGTTCGCTTTCTTCTTGCCATTGCCGTTTGCCAGGTGCCCGGTCAAATCTGCTTCCTTGATCGGGTCAAAGGTCCGCTCAACGGCGGAAACATGAACCTGTTCAAGCAGGATATCGGGCTTGATGCCTTCTGCCTGGATAGACCGGCCGGAGGGGGTAAAGTAGCGTGCCGTGGTCAACTTCACTGCCGTACCGTTACTCAGGGGCAATATCGTCTGTACGGAGCCCTTGCCGAATGTCTGTGTACCCACAATGATGGCACGATTGTGGTCCTGAAGTGCGCCGGACACGATCTCTGACGCAGATGCCGAACCCTGGTTGACCAGTACAATCAGTGGCGAGCTGTCGAGAATATCGTCCGGTGTGGCATTGAAACGCAGTCGCGAATCACTGACACGGCCTTCTGTATAGACAATCAGCCCTTTCCTGAGGAAGGCATCCGATACGGCGACTGCACCGTTCAGGACGCCACCCGGATTATTGCGCAGGTCAAGCACCATACCCTTCAGCGAACCACCGGCCTGCTTTTTCAGTTCCTCGATTGCACTGACCATGTTATCCGCAGTCTTGGACTGGAACTGTGAGATACGCACGTAGCCAAAGCCGTCTTCCAGCATGCGCTTCTTGACGCTCTTGACCTTGATGATGTCACGCTTGATTTCTATCTTCAGTGGCTTCTCGACACCCTCGCGCACAATGGTCAGCTTCAGTATCGAACCCGGCTTGCCACGCATGATTTTCACGGCTTCGTTCAGTGTCAGGCCTTTCACCGGCGTGTCGTCGAGGCGAATGATCAGGTCACCTGCCTTGACGCCGGCCCGCTGGGCAGGCGTATCATCGATAGGCGCGATGACCTTGACGAAACCGTCTTCCATACCGACTTCGATACCCAGGCCACCAAACTCACCGGTTGTGCCGACCTGCAGCTCCTTGAACTGTTCGCGGTCCAGGTAGGACGAGTGCGGGTCGAGACCGGAAAGCATGCCCCGGATGGCGTTCTCCAGCAGCTCGCTGTCTTCGACATCCTCGACATAGTCGTTCTTTATGCGACCGAAGACATCGGTAAAGGTACGCAGTTCATCGACCGGCAGACCACGCACCGCGGCCGGCGCTTCGCGTTCTGCAAACACGCCTTGCCCGATCGAGAGGGAAACGCCGATAGTCAATCCAATCAGCACCAGAACAATATTTTGCCGTTTTACACTCATTTATAAACCTGACCTGGCGACGCTGTTGTCGCCTCGAAATTTAGAATTAATAAAAGCCTGACAAGGGGTTGGCCTTAAATACAGGGGTGACCATACCATAGCCGGGTAATATTTGGCCAAACCCGCCATTAACTTGCCGCGCGTGAGGGC
>JALVCM010000506.1 GCA_027010005.1 Thiohalobacter sp. | reverse complement strand
ATTCTTCATCCGGTCAAACAGGCGGTCATATTCCGGGTTGCTGTAGTTGGCCGCATTCTCGCCGTTCTTTTTAAACTTGGCGTTCTTGCCGTAGAGCAGGAACAGGAAGTTCTCCGGGTCCGGGTAATCCGCGTTCCAGCCCCACTCGAAGATCTGTGCCGCGCCTCTCAGCATCTTGTCCTGGAAACGGTTGTAGTCTGTACTGCGGATCTGTAACTGGATATCCAGCTTGCCAAACTGCTTGCGGATCCAGTTCTGGCGTGCGGCAACGTCAGGCCCACTGCCCGTGGAATCCAGGTACAGTGTCAGCGGTTTGCCTGTTTTTGCATCACGCCCGTCCGGGTAGCCTGCCTCTGCCAGCAAGCGCCGCGCTTCTTCTACAGACTTGCGTTTCGGGCCCCGGGGTGTCCAGTCGTACACATAGGGGTTGATGCCGGCCTTGCCTTCCCGGTAACCAAAGATACCCGGCGGTAACGGACCCTGTGCCGGAATACCTCGACCATTGCGAAAGATCGAAATAAATTCCTCGTAGTCCATCACAATGGAAATGGCATGGCGCAACAGGCGGGCACGTTCACTGTTCCCGCCAACCACCGGGTCGAGCATATTAAAGCCCATGTAAAAAATTGATGTTTCAACGGCAGTATCAAGGTGAATACCCCTGGCTTTCAGTTCCGGTGTCAATGAAATATCACCACCACCGCCAACCTGTATCGCCTGGTCAAAGCTGTCCGAACTGACCCCGGAAACATCGTAATAGCCCTGCAGGAACTTGCTCCAGGTCGGAATCGCTTCTTTTTCCAGGCTGTAGATCACCTTGTCGATAAAGGGCATCACGCGCCCGGCATCCTGCAGGAAACCGGCCTTTACATCGCCGGGCTCGCCTGTGTCGGGATATGTTTCGCCGTGGAAGTTCGGGTTGCGTTGCAGCACCATCTGACGGTTCGGGTCGTTGACCGTAAGCATGTAGGGCCCCGTTCCGACCGGGTACCAGTCCAGGGTAATATTGCGCTCCTTCATGCCCGGCTGGTTATAGAACACATCCGCCTCCCACGGCACCGGCGCAAAAAACGGCATGGCCAGCCAGTAACGGAACTGCGGGTACTTGCCTTTCACTGTAATACGGTAATGGTAACGGTCCAGTACCTTTGCACCCTGCAGCGGGAAGTCGTTCAGATTCAGTATGGCAGGCACATTATCTTCTGGTGACGTCTGTTCATCAGCGGCTTTTTGCAGGGTTACGGCGTATTCTTTCAGGCCGACGATGTAATCCGCCATCAAGCCAAAGATCGGTGAATGCAGGTGCGGGTGTGCAAGCCGCTTGATCTCGTAGACATAATCCACCGCCACCAGTTCACGCGTGCCGGTCAGCGGAAAATCTGCAAGCGCCCTGAAATCGTCACGCTCACGAATATCGAGGTCATGGTAGACAAATTCACCACGGGTATCTTTTGCAAAAGCCGGGTGTGGCTGGTACTGGATGCCCGGTTTGATCTCGATGTCGTAGACACTGTAGGCAATCGAGTCATCCGGCGCCCCGCCAGGCAGGC
>JALVCM010000505.1 GCA_027010005.1 Thiohalobacter sp. | reverse complement strand
AGGCTGGCCAGTTCCGAGAATAATCAGTTGCAGGTGGCGTTGCAGCAGTTCGGGCAGCAAATCCAGGATCAGGTCGATACCTTTCTGGTCGACGAGCCGGCCAACGTGGGCAAATACCGGCACGAATGGATCGTCGGGCAGGCCGAATGCCGCCTGTAGTACGCGCTTGTTTTCCAGTTTCAGGCGCAGGGTGCGTGCGCTGTAGCGGCGCGCGATCAGCGGGTCACGGCTGGGGCTCCATGTCCGGTAATCGACACCGTTGAGGATACCGCTCAGTTGGGACTTGCGGTGCGTCAGCAGGCCTTCCAGTCCACAGCCAAATTGCGGGGTACAGATTTCCCTGGCGTAGCGCGGGCTGACGGTATTGATCCAGTCAGCGAATACCAGTCCACCCTTGATGAAGGATAGCTGGCCATGAAATTCCAGGCCATGCATGGCCCACCATTCGTGCGGCAGACCGAGGCGTTCAAATGCCTGCCGGTCAAACAGTCCCTGGTAGGCAAGGTTGTGTATGGTGAACAGGGTGGCCGGGCGTGTTGCCTCGAGCGACAGCAGTGCCGGCACCAGGCCGGTCTGCCAGTCGTTGCAGTGCACCAGTTGTGGTTGCCAGTCCAGTCCGGCCCGGTTCATGGCGACCTCACAGGCAACCCGCGAGAACAGTGCAAAGCGATCGGCATTGTCCGGCCAGTCGGTTCCATCCGGTTGGCTGTAGGGTCCGCCCTTGCGATCAAAGTATTCCGGGCAATCGACCAGGTACAGGCGGACCCGTGTGTGGGGCAGGCGACCCTGCAGCAAGTGGACCGGCTTGCCGGCGCCGGCCACCTCGAGGGTGGCAACCGTCTTCAGTGAACCTGCGGCTTCGACCGCGGCCGGGTAGGCCGGCAGGATCAGGCGTATTTCTTGCTTTGAATTACGGATAGCGCGCGGCAGACTGCCGGATACATCGGCAAGGCCACCTGTTTTAATCAACGGGTGTGCTTCACTGCTGGCAAACAGAATATCCATGAGCAAGGGACACAGGTCTCGGGTGACGGGAAGCGTATTCTAGCGCAAGGTGGCACAGTGCGGCAGTTGCAGCGTGTGGCTGTCGGTGTGACTATTGTTTACGGCAGTAATCTGGCGGGTTTCCGGTACCTGGACAGCCGTACCGGAATGGATACGCCCTGTGAGTACAGGGCCTGAAAAAAGGTTAACAGGACAACATGGAAGACTGTACCTATGTGATATTCGGCGCGACCGGCAACCTGTCGCGCGTCAAACTGATTCCGGCGCTATATCACCTGGATGCCGCCGGACGTTTGATGGAAGGGATGAAAGTGGTCGGTTTCGGGCGCCGTGACTGGGATGACGAGACCTGGCGTGCCCAGGTGCGTGACTGGCTGGCGGATAAACAAACACTGCCGGAGGTGCTGGAACGCTTTCTGGCCCGCTTCCATTTTTGCCGGGGTGACCTGGCGGATGAAGCCGCCTACCCGGCATTGCGTGACAGGCTGCTGGGTGACAGCGGCTTTTCCCCCAATATTGTTTTCTATATGGCGATACGACCCGCCGATTTCGGCAGGGTCAGTCATCGGCTTGGCGAGTGCGGTCTGGCTGATGAAAAGGGCGGCTGGCGCAGGCTGGTGATCGAAAAGCCGTTTGGTTACGACCTGGAGAGTGCGGAAAGCCTCAACCATGGCCTGAGCCGTGACTTCAATGAGTCCCAGATCTACCGCATCGACCACTATCTCGGTAAGGGTACGGTTCAGAATGTCCTCGTGTTCCGCTTCGCCAACCTGATGCTGGAACCGTTATGGAACCGTAATTATATCGACCACGTACAGATCACCCATTCCGAATCCCTCGGCACTGAAGGGCGTGCGGGCTATTACGACGGTGCAGGCGCCCTGCGTGACATGATCCAGAGTCACCTGTTGCAGGTGTTGACGCTGGTGGCAATGGAACCCCCGGCCAACCTGGATGCCGAGTCGTTACGTGACGAGAAGGTCAAGGTACTGCGCTCCATCCGGCCGATTCCGCAAAGTGCCGTGAATGCACACGCTGTACGTGCACAATATACGGCCGGTACGGTAAATGGCAAAAAGGTTCCGGGCTACCTCGAAGAGCCGGATGTTCCGGAACACAGCGTGACAGAAACCTACGCGGCACTGAAACTGTTTATCGATAACTGGCGCTGGCGCAATGTGCCATTCTTCCTGCGCACCGGCAAGCGCATGGCAAAAGGAAACTCAATGGTGGCGATCCGTTTCAAGCACCCGCCACAGCAACTGTTTCGGGAAACCCGGATCGAGCAGCTCGAACCCAACTGGATTCTCATGAACCTGCAGCCCAATGAATGCATCCGTATGGAAATGCAGGTCAAGCAGACCGGCCTGGAAATGCGCACCGAGACCACACGCCTGGACGCCAGTTACTGTGGCATTAACCCCGATCAGCTGGATGCCTACGAGGCGCTGCTGCTGGACGTGATCGAGGGTGATCACTCACTGTTTCTGCGCTACGACGAGGTCAGCTGGGCGTGGAAAGTGGTCGACCCCATTCTCAAGGTCTGGTCGGTCGAGCGTGACTATATTACCGGTTACAACGCGGGCAGCTGGGGCCCCCCGGAGGCCAATCGACTGTTTTTACGCCAGGATCAGTACTGGCGCAATACGCTGGATGGTGATGGTGAAGATATCACCTGATGCCCGGATTCATTTTTTGATTGACAGGATAAAAAGAAAACCTGATGACTCGATTGACAGAAAAACCGGCCTGGAAGGCACTCCGGGCACACTTTGATGAAATTGGCGAGCTGCATATGCGCCAGCTGTTCGAGGAAGACCCCGGTCGTTTCGACCGCTATACCCTGCGCTGCTGTGACTTGCTGGTGGATTACTCGAAGAACCGTATCACCGACAGGAGTATTGAGTTACTGATTCAGCTGGCCGAGCAGAGTGATCTTCCGCAATGGATCGAGCGCATGTTTAGCGGTGAGCGGATCAACTTCACCGAAAACCGTGCGGTGTTACACACTGCACTGCGTAACCGCTCCAATACCCCGGTCTGTGTCGATGGCAAAGATGTCATGCCCGACGTGAACCGCGTTCTGGAACAGATGCGTGACTTCACGGAGTCGGTGCGCAGCGGTCAATGGAAGGGCTATAGCGGGAAAGCGATAACGGATGTTGTCAATATCGGTATCGGCGGGTCTGATCTGGGACCGGTCATGGCGACCGGTGCCTTGAAGCCTTACGGTGGCCTGCTCAGGGTGCATTTTGTGTCCAACGTGGATGGCAGTCAGATCACTGATACACTGGCCGGGCTGGACCCGGAAACAACCTTGTTTCTGGTGGCATCGAAGACCTTTACCACCCAGGAGACGCTGACCAATGCGCACCAGGCGCGGCGCTGGCTGCTGGACAGGGCAGCCGACGAGAGTGCAGTCGCAAAGCATTTTGTCGCCATGTCGACCAATACCCGGGAGGTGACGGCGTTCGGTATCGACCCGCAGAATATGTTCGTATTCTGGGACTGGGTTGGCGGGCGTTATTCATTGTGGTCAGCGATCGGGTTATCGATTGCGCTCTACATTGGCATGGATGCTTTCGAGCAGATGCTGGACGGTGCCCACGAGATGGACAAGCACTTCCGTCATACCCCCCTGAAGGAAAATATCCCGGTCATACTCGCCATGCTGGGTATCTGGTACCACAACTTTTTTGATGCCGACAGTCATGCCATTTTCCCCTACGATGAACATTTGCACCGGCTGCCGGCCTACCTGCAGCAGTGCGACATGGAAAGTAACGGCAAGCGCATTACCCGTAACGGAGAGGTGGTCGACTACCGTACCGGGCCCATCATCTGGGGTGAGCCGGGTACCAACGGCCAGCATGCCTTTTTTCAGTTGATTCACCAGGGGACCCTGCTGGTGCCGGCGGATTTTCTTACCGGGGTAACTGCGCACCACGCACTGGATACGCAGCAGAAGATCCTGTTCTCGAACTTTATCGCCCAGACCGAGGCGTTGATGCGGGGCAGAACCGAAGCAGAGGCACGTGCCGAACTGGAAGCCCAGGGCCTGTCTGAAGAAGAAATCACCAGCTTGCTGCCGCACAAGATATTCCCCGGCAATGAGCCGACCAATTCGATTATTTATCCAAAACTGACCCCGGAAGTGCTGGGCATGCTGGTGGTCATGTATGAGCACAAGGTGTTTGTGCAGGGCATTGTCTGGCAGATCAATTCGTTTGACCAGTGGGGTGTGGAGCTGGGGAAACAGCTTGCACAGGTTGTGCAGAAGGAACTGGACGAAGGCAGGATTGCAGGTCATCATGACAGCTCGACCCGGGGCTTGCTGAGTTTTTATCTGCAGCGAGGCAAGGTCTGGTGAGGAGTCGGCGAAGGATTCGCCGGGAATACAAACAGACAGGGAGGCGTTATGGCTGTGACATCATCTATAACAAAGACCCGGGAGCGTCGTGCCCGGGATGAGTATGAGCTGGGCATTGCCTTTTTCCGCAAGAAGCAGTGGCGTACCGCCACACGACATTTTTCACAGGCCGAACACAAGTGCAACCGTGATGATGTACACCTTCAGTGCTACAAGTCGTGGCACGGGGTGTCGCTGGTGTACAGCGGGGATGTCAGCGGCCTGAATCTGTGCCGCCATGCGTCGACCCGGGAAAATATCGATGCCACAGTCTTCCAGAACCTGGCACTTGCCGAACTGAAGTTGCGCCATCGCAAGCGTGCCTGCGAGGCCGTGAAACGTGGCCTGTCGATAGACCCGAAGCACCGGGGCCTGCTCAAGCTGCGTAAAAACATGGGGGCACGTCGCCAGCCCTGCCTGATCTTCCTGGACCGGAATAACCCGTTGAACAAATGGCTGGGCAAGATGACATACCGGCGGGTGAATACCGCCGGTGCCAGGCGCTGACCTGTGCCACCGTCCGGGGTCTTGCAGGGTGGCCAGCAGCCCCATTCCCGTGGAATTGCCCGGTTTTTCCTGCGTATCTGGTCCATATCCCCTATAATCGCCCCGAAGCCGGCCGGACAACCGCTGTGGCGTTTCGCCAGGGAGGAAAGTCCGGGCTCCACAGGGCAGGGTGCCAGGTAACGCCTGGGAGGCGAAAGCCTACGGAAAGTGCCGCAGAAAACATACCGCCGATGGCCTTCGGGCACAGGTAAGGGTGAAAAGGTGCGGTAAGAGCGCACCGCGCGGCTGGTAACAGTCGTGGCAGGGTAAACCCCACCCGGAGCAAGACCAAATAGGGGAACACTGGCGTGGCCCGCGTCGTTCCCGGGTAGGTCGCTTGAGGCGCACGGTGACGTGTGGCCCAGATGAATGGTTGTCCTCGACAGAACCCGGCTTACAGGCCGGCTTCATTTAAATTTTTGGAATTCGTCATGCCGGCGCAGGCCGGCATCCAGTACACTGAAGGCCATGGATTCCGGCCTGCGCCGGTATGACGGAAAATGAAACGATGAGTGCATGAGCGGAAAAGTTTTTATAAAGACCCATGGTTGTCAGATGAACGAGTACGACTCCGCAAAAATGGCGGACGTACTGGCGGATGCCCATGGTCTGGAACTGGCGCAGTCGGCCGAGGAAGCCGACGTGCTGTTGCTCAATACCTGCTCGATCCGCGAGAAGGCACAGGAGAAAGTGTTTTCCCAGCTTGGCCAGTGGCGTGAACTGAAAGAGCAGCGCCCCGAACTTTTGATCGGGGTTGGCGGTTGCGTGGCCAGCCAGGAAGGTGAGGCCATCCGTAACCGTGCACCCTTTGTTGACCTGGTGTTTGGCCCGCAGACCCTGCACCGTCTGCCGGCCATGATCAGTGAAGTACGTGCAAAACACAGTGCTGTGGTGGATGTGTCCTTCCCGGAAATCGAGAAGTTCGACAGTCTGCCCGAACCGCGTGTCGACGGTCCGACGGCGTTCCTGTCCGTGATGGAGGGCTGCAGCAAATACTGTACTTTCTGTGTCGTGCCCTATACGCGGGGTGAAGAAGTCAGCCGACCCTTCGATGACATTATCGCGGAAGCCGTGGCACTGGCCGGCAAGGGTGTGCGTGAAATCAACCTGCTGGGGCAGAACGTCAATGCCTATCGCGGTATCATGGACGACGGTTCACTGGCCGACCTGGCGCTGCTGATTACCTACATCGCGGCCATCGAGGGGATTGACCGCATTCGCTACACCACCTCGCATCCACAGGAAATGAGTGACAGCCTGATCAATGTCTATGCCGAGATCCCCGAACTGGTCAGTCATCTGCACCTGCCGGTACAGAGTGGTTCGGACCGTATCCTGGCGGCCATGAAACGCAATCATACAGCGCTGGAGTACAAGTCAAGGATCCGGCGCCTGCGGGAAGTACGGCCGGATATCAGCCTGTCCTCGGATTTTATTATCGGGTTTCCCGGTGAGAGTGATGCCGATTTTGAGGCAACCATGAACCTGATTGCGGAAATCGGTTTCGACAACTCCTACAGTTTTATTTACAGCCGGCGCCCTGGCACACTGGCCGCCGAGTTCCCGGATGATGTCCCGCACGAGGTCAAGAAACAGCGCCTTGCCCGCTTGCAGGCGCGTATTGCCGGCATGACGGC
>JALVCM010000504.1 GCA_027010005.1 Thiohalobacter sp. | reverse complement strand
TGTTCGGCCTGGCGCAGTGCTTTTTTCACGTGTGGCCCAGCCCCATGGTCACAACCGCATAGGTGACGATGGCCATGCCGGCGGCGGCAATGGCGGCCTGGCGTTTCCAGCCGAACAGTAACAACATCACCACCACGGTCCAGCCGATCAACAGCGGCCAGTACTGGACGTCTCCACTCATGTGCCCTGCTCTCCCTGTTCCAGTAATTTGATCAGGTCGTCCTCGGATAACACCGGCACACCGAGTTTTTCGGCTTTGGCGAGTTTGGAGCCCGCTTTTTCACCGGCGATAACAGCACTGGTTTTGGCCGAAACGCTGCCTGCCACCTTCGCGCCAAGTGCCTGCAAGCGTGCCTTGGCATCGTTGCGGGTCATACTGGAAAGTGTGCCAGTGAGTACGTAGGTCTTTCCTTGCAAAGGTTGTGCGGCGGCGACTTCCTGCGGTGGCCAGGTGATACCGGCATCGAGTAATTTGCTGATCACGTCGCGGTTATGTTTCTGTTTGAAGAACTTCACGATGTGCCCGGCGACGACGGGGCCGATGTCGGGGATGGCTTCGAGCGCTTCCTGTGTGGCTTTGGCGAGCCGGTCGATATCGGTACGGACGCGCTTTTTGTCCGACATGCCTTTTGTGTCGCTGGTGCCGAAAGCCCTGGCCAGTGCGCGCGCGGTGACTTCACCCACTTCGCGGATGCCGAGTGCAAACAGGAAGCGTTCCAGTGTGGTGTGCTTGCTGTCTTCCAGGGCCTTGATGAGGTTTTCGGCGGATTTTCTGCCCATGCGTTCCAGCCCGGCCAGGGTGTCGACGTCCAGGCTGTACAGGTCGGCGACGTCATTGACGAGTTTTTCATCGACGAGTTGTTCCACCAGTTTGTCACCGAGGCCTTCGATATCCATGGCACGCCGCGAGGCAAAATGCTTGATGGCTTCCTTGCGCTGTGCTTCGCAGTACAGGCCACCGGTACAGCGCGCCACGGCTTCGCCTTCCACGCGTTCAATGTCGGAACCACAGACCGGGCATTTTTTCGGCATGACGAACGGTTTTGCATCTTTCGGGCGCCGGTCCTTCACGACCGATACGACTTCGGGGATGACGTCACCGGCACGGCGCACGATTACCCAGTCACCGATGTGGACATCCTTGCGACGGATTTCATCTTCGTTATGCAGGGTGGCATTGGTGACGGTGACGCCACCGACAAACACCGGTTCGAGGCGCGCCACCGGGGTGAGCGCGCCGGTACGCCCAACCTGCACATCGATATCGAGTACGCGAGTGAGTTCTTCCTGCGCGGGGAACTTGCGCGCGATGGCCCAGCGTGGTGCGCGGGCGACGTACCCAAGGCGTTGTTGCTCGTCGAGGCTGTCGACCTTGAACACCACGCCATCGATATCAAACGGCAGGCTGTCGCGCCGCTTTTCCATTGTGTTGTAGTACCTGATGCAACCATCGAGGCCACGCACAGTAGTGACACCCTTGTATACCCGCAGACCCCAGTCGCGCAGGCGTGCGAGGATGGCGCTGTGGCGGTCGGGCAGTTCGCCCTTCTCCACCAGGCCGATGCCGTAGCAGTACATCTCCAGCGGGCGTTGCGCGGTAACTTTCGGATCCAGCTGGCGCAGTGAACCGGCAGCGGCGTTACGCGGGTTGACGAAGGGCTTGTGGCCCTCGGCTTGCTGGCGTTTGTTGAGTTCACGAAAACCTTTCAGCGGCATGACGACTTCACCACGCACTTCCAGGCGTTTGGGATAGTCCTTGCCCATCAGGCGCAGGGGGATGGACTCGATGGTACGTACGTTCAGAGTAACATCCTCGCCAGTCGTTCCATCGCCGCGTGTTGCACCACGCACCAGGACACCATCTTCGTATAACAGACTGATAGCGAGACCGTCGAGCTTGGGTTCGGCGGCGTACTCGACCGTGTCGATCTCCAGCCTCTCGCGTACGCGGCGGTCGAACTCGGCCAGTTCCTCGTCACTGAAGGCGTTGTCGAGCGATAGCATGGGAACTTCGTGGCGCACTTCGCCGAAGCCTTCCAGCGGTTGTGCACCGACACGCTGTGTCGGCGAATCCGGCGTGATCAGTTCCGGGTGTTCGGCTTCCAGCGTTTGCAGTTCGCGCATCAGCCGGTCGTACTCGGCGTCCGGTATCTCCGGGCTATCGAGTACGTAGTAGCGGTAGTTGTGGTAACGGATCTGTTCGCGCAGTTTTTCGACGCGTTGCTTGACGTTCAAGGCCGGTTCCGTTCGGGTCAGGAGGCAGCGATGCGCGAGCGGGCCTGCGCCTCGGCAATCTGTTCGCGCACCTGCATCAGTCCCTGGTGAGTCAGCAGTTTGTGGCTCTCGTCGCGCAGTTCGCCGGCCAGTTCCACCGCCAGGCGTTCGGCGGTGTTGACGAAATCATCGAAAGCGTCCAGCGCGCCGATAGCACAGGGCAGTTGCAGGAACAGGGTAATGCCGGGTGTGGTGAAGGCGGGCATATCACGCGGGAAGGTGCCGGGCTTGACCAGGTTGGCGATGCCGAATACGGCGACATCCTGCCCGGCCAGCTGCACGTGGCGTTCGTAGATACCCTTTTTGCCGTGTACCAGCTCGTTGTTGGCAAAAGCCTTGAGCAGCTTGCTGCCCTCGAAAGGTTCGTTGTCTTCAGCAATAACGGAGATAACGTGGACCTTCTCGGCGGGGTTGGCCGGGGTGGATTCGGTATTGCCGGCTTCAGCCGGATCGTGCCAGCGGGGATCGCTGTCCTGCTCGGCCACCAGTTGCTCCATGCGTGCAAGCTCTTCGGTCATATCCGGATCCAGGTCCGCGCTACCGGCGATATGTGGTGTCACGCGTTTGGCCTTGCGCCGGGCAGGTCGTTGCTGGAAGCGGCTCCAGAGATACACACCGCCGATGAATGCGGCGCCGGTCAGCAGCAGGATGACGCGCAGATCATCCATATCACTCTACACTGCCGCGAGTTGCACGGCCTCGTCGACATCCACGGCCACCAGGCGTGAGACGCCCGGTTCGTGCATGGTGACGCCGGTCAGCTGGTTGGCAAGATCCATGGTGATCTTGTTATGGGTAATAAACACGAACTGCACGCGCGAAGACATTTCCTTCACCATGTCGCAGAAGCGGCCGACGTTGGCATCATCGAGCGGTGCATCGACCTCGTCGAGCATACAGAACGGCGACGGATTGAGTTCGAAAATGGAGAACACCAGTGCCACGGCAGTGAGTGCCTTTTCACCACCGGACAGCAGGTGGATGGTGCTGTTGCGCTTGCCCGGCGGCCGCGCCATGACGGTCACACCGGTATCGAGCAGGTCTTCGCCGGTCAGTTCCAGGTAGGCATGGCCGCCGCCGAACAGGCGCGGGAACATGGCCTGCAGGCCGCTGTTGACCTTGTCGAAGGTTTCCTTGAAGCGGGTGCGCGTCTCGCGGTCGATCTTGCGAATGGCATTTTCCAGGGTTTCCAGCGCGGAGGTAACGTCTTCGTGCTGGGCGTCGAGGTATTGCTTGCGCTCGGACTGTTCCTCGTACTCTTCGATGGCGGCGAGGTTGATGGGGCCAAGTCGGGCGATGCGGTTGGCCAGCGTCTCGGCTTCGGCCTCCCAGGCTTCCAGCGCAGCATCTTCGGGCATTTCCTCGACCAGCTGTGTCAGCTCGAAACCGCTTTCGGCAATCTGTTCCAGCAGGGTTTCGCCGCGCACCTTGATCTCCTGCCAGTGGAGTTTTTCCTGGCTGAGACGCTCGCGCAGTTGTTCGGCCTGCTGCTCTTTCTGGTGGCGCTTCTGTTCGTCCTCGCGCAACTTGTGCTCGACCGCTTCCAGCTTGCGGCGACGGTCGGCGAGTTCGGTTTCGACCTCGTGACGTTGCTTGAGGCCGATTTCGAGTTCTTCTTCCAGCTGCTTCAGCGGGGCCTCGCCATCGGCCAGTGACTGGCGCAGTTCCTCGCGGCGCTGTTGCAGGTGGCCCTGCTGGCCACGCATGCGTTCCAGGTTCTGCCGGGTGGTTTCCTGCTCGGTGTGCATGGACTGGTATTTGAGTTCCAGTTCGTGCGCCTGGTCGCGGTCGTGCTGGGCTTCGCTGCGCGCTTCTTCGAGGGCCTGGCGCAACTGGTCACGCTGGGCGGAACGCTGCTCGCGTTCGTCGGCCAGTGTATCGATGGCAGTCAGGGCTTCGTGCAGGCGGGCACGCGCTTCGTCGGCGGCTTTGGTGTCTTCGCTGAGCTGGCTGGCGATTTCGCCGGCTTCCTGCTGCAGGGCTTCGTTGCGCTTGTGGATCTGCTCCAGACGTGTGCGGCGGGCATCGAACTGGGCGCGCGCATCGCTGAAATCACGATGTGCACGGTTGGCCTCGACCTGCATTTCCTCGCGCTGCGCCTCGGCATTCTGCAATTCGCCACGGCCGGCTTCAAGTGCATTTTCGAGATCGGATATAAGCTTCTGTTTTACCTTAAGTTGTTCCTGTAACGTGTTGATTTCTTTCTCACGCTCCAGAACACCGGACTTGCCATCGGCGTCTCGTGCCACGCGCAACCAGCCGGGGCCAACCCAGATACCATCACGCGTCACAACCGATTCATGCGCAGCCAGGCGCGGGCGCATCTGCAGGGCTTCATTCAGGCTGTCGGTGGCGTAGACACCGGCCAGTAGCCCACTCAGGGGCCAGGGGGCACGGACTTTCCGGATCAGGGGTATACCGGCATTACCGGCCTCTTCCGCCACGCTCACGCGGGTATCGACCAGCGACAG
>JALVCM010000503.1 GCA_027010005.1 Thiohalobacter sp. | reverse complement strand
CTCACTGGACTACCTGAAACGTCTGCCGGTGTCCGAGCTGAAGATTGACAAGAGCTTTGTGCTGAACATGGCGAACGACAGGCAGGACCGCAAGATTGTGCGATCGATTATCAGCCTCGCGCATAATCTTGATATGCAGGTTGTAGCCGAGGGGATAGAAAACCAGCGCGTCTATGACATGCTGGCGGACATGGGCTGTGAGATCGGGCAGGGTTTCCACATGGCCCGTCCGATGCCAGCCAGAGCCTTGTCCGAATGGCTGGAATCAGAAAGTTTAAAGGACGGGGCACCAGTCTGATACCAGGCTGGTGACTCCTCCCGGCAGTCTATTCTTCCAGTCTTCGCCAGTTTTCATCGTCCCGGTAAACGGCATGTTTCGCCCAGCTGGCGAATTCATGTCGCGTGGCAAAGCCGGTCTGGCGTATCCCCTTGCCGGCAACTGTTTTGTAAATGACAAGATCCTTGTCCGGGGATTCATTGCGGTTTTCATCGATGATCTGGCGAACGGCCCAGTCGGTGCCGTATTTTCCGTTACTGTAGAAACCACCTGATGTGAGGGTATCCGGGTCAAGTGAGCGGGCGCTTTGGCGGTGGGTTGCCAGGTCATAGATTGCCAGCAGGTCTCTTTCGGAAATATCGATAAAGGAATTCACTTCGGCCAGGGCGTATACGAGGTCTTCGTGCGCAATGCTGGTGTACTCGTCGCGCTGTTCTTTTACGTAGGGTTTTATGGCGGCAGGATAGCGGCGCCAGGCGAAGGGATAATTGAAAAGGAATGCCACCGCCAGAATCACCAGGGCATTCAGTGCGACAGGGGTCAGTATGTACTGGTAGCCCATCTGGTGTATGGCGGGGCCGCCGATCACGGCGGACAGGGCTGTTGCACCGCCCGGCGGGTGTATGCAACGCAGGTAGTGCATGGCGCCGATGGCCAGACCTACGGCAAGTGCTGCGGCGATCAGGGGGTCGGGGACCTGCTGTGCGCAGGTGATGCCGACGGCGGCTGAAATCAGGTGACCGCCTGCGACTGGCCAGGGTTGTGCCAGCGGGCCATGTGGTACGGCAAACAGCAGTACGGCGGATGCGCCCATGGAGGCGACGATCATCAGGGCATCGTCAATCTGCAGGAACCGGCTGCTGACCAGGAGAATAAAAAAGATACCCAGGAAACCGCCTGCTGTTGCAAGCACACGTTCTGTATGGGTGACCGGACTTAACTCGATGCCGAGTATCTGAAGCAGGCGTGAAGGTTGCGGACTCATAGGGATCAGGCGCTATCGCCTGCTTTTGACAGGTGAGGTGTCATTTGCAGGATAGAGGCAGGGTGGTAGTTTTCCAGCCAGCGTTCAATTTCAGCCAGCGGGCGTGGTGCTGTCAGAAGATAGCCCTGCACCAGATCGCAACCCATTGATTGCAGCTGATTCAGTGTCGCCATATTCTCGACCCCTTCGGCGACGACCTGGTAGCCCAGTGTATGGGCCAGTTTTATGATTGAATGAACAATGGTCTGTTCACTGTGATTTTCCAGCATATGCATGACAAAGCTTCGGTCAA
>JALVCM010000502.1 GCA_027010005.1 Thiohalobacter sp. | reverse complement strand
CATTACCCCGATCTCGCAGCACTTCTGTGAAACCTGCAACCGGGTGCGCCTGTCCGTGGATGGCACTCTGTACCTTTGCCTTGGGCAGAACGACAAGGCCGAGTTGCGCCCGTTACTGCGCAACGGGGCAAGTGATGCTGAACTGGAAAATGCCATACAGAACGCCATCGCGCTAAAACCGGAACGTCACGAATTTGGTGAAAAACCGGAGCAGGTTGTACGATTTATGTCCATGACCGGTGGCTAGACTCCTCTCCATGCAGCCAGGCCATACAACCCCCTTATATTTATAGGGTTTCTCTCAAGCACTTTCACCCTTGGCCGATACTCCTCCCATCGAGAATTCATGAGCAGGCTGATTTCCGGCCTGCCCGGAAACTTGCCAGCGGGCATTGAATGCGCCTGGCAGCAATCTGGTGGTCATGACTTCCAACTCAAAAAGTTTATTGCTGTAATGAAGGAACAATAAATGAAGATTAATACTCCGGTCACAAATACCGAGGCCGACTACCCGGAAAACTACAACCTGCTGTCGACGACCAACCTCAAGGGCGCCATTACCTACTGTAACGAGGATTTCATCAAGGTCAGCGGTTTTACCGAAGATGAGCTGATTGGCCACAATCACAATGTTGTGCGCCATCCCGACATGCCCCCGGCCGCTTTCCACGACCTCTGGTCCAGCATAAAGAGCAAAAACTCATGGATGGGTATCGTCAAGAACCGCTGCAAGGATGGCAGTTACTACTGGGTCGATGCCTATGTCACACCGATCAGGGAAAACGGTGAGATCAAGGAATACCAGTCAGTACGCATCAAGCCTGAGCGGAAGGTCGTAAAGCGTGCAGAACAGATCTACAAACAATTGATGCAGGGGAAAACACCCCTGGCACTGCGGCTGCCGAAATTCGGTATCCGTGCAAAACTGGTCACAGGATTCACACTCGCGGTGGCCCCGCCGCTGGCAGCACTCACCGGCGGCCTTGCACTGGATGGTCTCGCCACCTGGGCAATTGCCGGCCTCAGCCTGGCAAGCGCCGCAGTCACTACCTGGCTGGTATCACGCCGGATTACAGAAGGCGCACGTATCGCACGCAAGACCATAAGCAATCCGTTGATGCAGCTGATCTACACCAACTCAACCGATGAAATTGGTGAAATGACTCTGGCCATGAAAATGCAGGCTTCCGAGTTACGTGCTGTGGTAGGCCGTATCAGCGACTCCAGCCTGAGACTTAAAGGTTCAGCCGAATCACTGGCCAGTACCATCGAACAGACAAACGTCCACATCCATGAACAACGTTCCCAGACTGATCAGGTTGCGACGGCCATGCATGAGATGTCGGCCACGGTCCAGGAAGTGGCCAGCAACACGGCTTTCGCCGCCGAGGCAACCACCAATGCGCAGCAATCTGCCGATGAAGGTCGTTCCGTCGTCAATCAGACCATCCAGTCTATCCGTGACGTGGCCAGTGGCGTCGAGCACGCTGCCGACGTAATTAACCAGCTGCACACTAACGCCGCAACCATCAGCACCGTGGTCGATGTTATCCGTGGTATCGCCGAGCAGACCAACCTGCTGGCCCTGAATGCCGCGATCGAGGCGGCACGCGCCGGCGAACAGGGCCGTGGCTTCGCGGTTGTGGCCGATGAAGTTCGCACACTGGCCCAGCGGACACAACAATCGACGCAGGAAATCCAGAACATGGTCGAGCGCCTGCAGACGGGTGCCAATGAGGCTGTCGATGCAATGGAACAGGGCAAGGAAAAAACCGACTCCAGCGTGCAGCGCGCCACCGAAGCAGGCAAGGCGCTGGAAGATATTGCTACTGTCATCGGCAAGATCAGTGACATGAATACGCAGATCGCAACCTCTGCCGAGGAACAAAGCGCGGTTGCCGAGGAAATCAGCAGCAATATTATTGCGATCAACGAGCTCGGTCAGAGTACCGGTGATGAAGCCTACAAGAACGGTGAAATCAGCCAGCAGCTGATCCACGAGGCGCGTCGCCAGCAACAGCTCGTCGCACAGTTCCAGTAGTCAAGGAACCTCTGATTCATTCTTGTACCCTCCCTGTCCCGAAACAACCCGGGCAGGGAGGTTTCTATCCCCTCAGCACCATCCACACACCAAGCCCGGCAAGCAGCAGCGCAAAAACCTGTTTAAGGCGCTGCTGTGGCATGCTGTGCGCAAGCCTGGCACCTGACGGGGCAGCCAGTACGCTGGTAAGACTGATTGCCGCAACAGCCGGCCAGTGGACAAAACCGGTGCTCCCGCCCGGCAGGCTCTCCATTCCCTGCCCGGCAAGGATATAGCCCAGCGCACCCACCAGCGCAATGGGCAGGCCACAGGCGGAAGCCGTACCGACAGCCTCACGTATGGCCACCCGGTGCCACACCAGCCAGGGTACCGTGAGCGTGCCGCCCCCGATACCCAGCAGCGCCGACACGATACCGATAACCGTACCAGCCGGCAGATTACGGCCCGGGCCAGGTGGCCCTCTGTGCGCAGCAGGCGCCCTGCCAAACAACATGTGCGCCGCCACCAGCAACTCGAACACACCGAATACGATGGCCAGTGCCGGCCCGCCCAGCCAGCGCGCCAGGTAACCTCCCAGCCAGCCACCCGCAACAATACCCGCCGACAGCTGCCCCATCAGGGGCCAGCGCACGGCACCGCGCCGGTGATGGGCCAGCAAGGATGACAGCGAGGTAAACACAATGGTCGCCAGCGAAGTGCCCAGCGCGAGCGGCATAACGATTGCCTCCGGGTATCCCTGTGTGGCAAACAGGCCCGCCAGCACTGGCACAATGAGCAGGCCGCCTCCAATACCGAGCAAACCGGCCGCTATACCGGCAAACAGGCCCAGTACTGCATAACTTGTCCACAGGTAGAAAACATCCATACCGGCCATTGTACCTTTGGACAGACTCTTTTATGGTGGTGAAGTGGTAATGTTGCTCAACATGGAACGTCGTGCGCAGTGAAGTACAGACTGATCAAAGCCTGCCTGATGCTGCTGGGCCTGTCACTGGCGCAGCACGGTATCGCCGGTACACTGGACAGACAGCGTGACAGCTTCCTGCAGGCAGAAAAAGCCCTCCGGAGCGGGGACAGTAAAACCCTCAAAAAACTGAAGCAGAAACTCACCACTTACCCCCTGTATGGCTACCTTGACTACTGGGCACTGAAACGCCGCCTCAAACAGGCAAAGCCCGACGAGGTCCGGGAATTCTTCCAGCTCTATAACAGCCAGCCGATTGCCACACGTCTGCGCATCAGCTGGCTGCACACACTGGCACGGCGCGGTGACTGGAAAAACTACCTGGCCTTCTACTGGCCTCAAACCTCGGTCACGCTGCAATGCAACGAGATTCGTGCAAGACTGGAGCTGGGACAAGACCGCCAGGCGGCTCTGGATGATGCATTGAAACTGTGGCTGGTCGGGCACTCACAACCCGACACCTGCAATCCTGTCTTCAAACAGCTTTCCGCCAGTTCAAAGTTGACCAGTGCACACATCTGGGAACGCGTGCGACTGGCCTTCGCGAACCAGAAATCGAGCCTTGCCGCCTACCTGGCAAAAAAACTGTCTGCGCAGGATCGTGAGTGGGTCACCCGCTGGTACTATGCCCACCGTCGCCCGACAGCCGCCATGTCCAGTCAATGGGCCAGTGAGGACACGCCCCTGGTCCGCGAAATACTGGTCCACGCCGCACGACGCCTGGCGCGCCACAAGCCCGGGCAGGCATACCGGCACTGGCAGACACTTCGCGCCAGTCACAGGTTCAGTGCAACACAACATGCGTTGGTTCTGCACGATATCGCCCTGGCAGCAGCACTGGCCAATACACCGGAAGCCGAACACTGGCTGGCGGAAGTCCCCGATACTGCCGTGGATGACAATATTCAGCAGTGGCGTATACGCAATGCACTGGCACGCCAGGATGCGACAGACGTCAGGCGCTGGGTTGAAAAACTACCGCCCGAACAACGTAACAGGCCGGAGTGGCGCTACTGGCACGCCTGGGCACAGGAACAGCTTGGCTCGAAAGGCGATGCCCTGACGGCCTATACGCAGCTCAGCGCCGAACGTGATTATTACGGATTTCTCGCGGCGGACAAACTTGGCCGGAAATACCGGATGAATGACGCCCGCCTGAAGATCGAAAAAAAACAGCTCGATACACTGGCAGGCAAACCCGGTATCCGGCGCGCACAGGAACTCTACCTGATCGGTAAACGGATCGACGCGCGCCGGGAATGGTTCTACACCACGGCCAGCCTGAACCGGGAACAACTCCGGCAAGCGGCTGTGCTGGCACACCGCTGGGGCTGGCACGACCGCGCCATCATCACTGCCGCACAGGCCCGCCACTGGGACGACCTGGCGCTGCGCTTCCCGCTGCCACACCGTAAATCGATCTTCGCTACAGCATCACAATATAACCTCGACCCGGCACTGATCTATGGTGTCATCCGCCAGGAAAGCGCCTTCATGGAAGATGCACATTCCGCCGTCGGGGCACTTGGCCTGATGCAGTTGATGCCGGCGACGGGCCGACAAACGGCACGCAGCCTGAATATCCGTTATGGTGGCAACCGTGCATTACTCAAGTCAGAGCAGAATATCCGCCTGGGCAGTGCCTACCTGAACCACCTGATGACACGTTACAACGGCTCACCGGTGCTGGCTGCTGCCGCCTACAATGCCGGTCCACACCGGGTCAGCCGCTGGCTGCCCGCAAACCGCTCGCTACCGGCACCCGTGTGGATGGAAAACATCCCGTTCCGTGAAACCCGGCGTTACGTCAAGCAGGTACTGACCTATGCGACCATCTTTGACTGGCGCCTGTCGCAGCCACTGACGCGACTGTCACAGCGTCTGCCGGAGGTGCAGGAGCGCTACTGACCCCCGCCCGCTAGACATAATCTCAAAGCGCCGTAAACTCTGTGACGGTCACTCCATCCATCACAGCAAAGGCATGACATGAAAGCATTGCGTATTTGTGTATTCGGCGGCACGGGCTTTGTGGGTTCGCACCTGGTTTTCCGGCTGGCGGATCTTGGTCATAGCGTTACGGTGCCAACCCGACGCCCGGCCCGGCATCGTGAGTTCCGTGTACACCCCAACGTACAACTGGTGGAAGCCAACCCCTATGACCACGACCGCCTGACCACACTGCTGCGTGACACCGATGTGGTCATCAACCTGGTCGGCATCCTCAATGAATCCGGCAACAGCCGCTTCCAGACCGCACACGTTGAACTGCCCGGCACTATCGTCAAGGCCATGCGCGAGGCTGGTGTCACACGCCTGCTGCACATGAGTGCGCTCAACGCCAACGTGAATGAATCACACAGCCGTTACCTGAAGACAAAGGGTGCCGGCGAAGACCTCGTGCACCAGACACCGGGCATCGATACAACCAGTTTCCGGCCGTCGGTTATCTTTGGCCCCGGCGACAGTTTCTTCAATCGCTTTGCCTCGCTGCTGGCATTGTCGCCGCTGGTATTCCCGCTGGCCTGTGCAAAAGCACGCTTTTCCCCGGTCTATATTGGCAATGTTGTCGACGCCTTCATCAAGGCACTGAAAGATGACAGTACGGCCGGACAACGACTGGAACTGTGTGGCCCGGGTGAATACAGTCTTGGCGAACTGGTGCGCTACACAGCACGCCTGACCGGGCACAAGACCCTGGTGATCGAATTGCCTGATATCCTCTCGCGACTGCAAGCCATGATGCTGGGGCTGCTGCCCGCCAAACCGTTCAGCCTGGACAACTACTACTCACTACAAATTGACAGCGTGTGCAAAAACAATGCGCTGCCCGAACTTGGTATCCAGCCACGATCGCTTGAGTCAGTTGTGCCCACCTATCTGGGTGATGCCAGCATGCGTGCACGTTACTTCCAGTTCAGAGCCAGCGCCCGCCGCCACGGATGAAAATCTACCTGGTCGGCGGCGCGGTCCGTGACAAGCTGCTTGGACTGCCCGTCCGGGAACGTGACTGGGTGGTTGTAGGCGCCACCCCGCAGGAAATGCTCGACCTCGGTTATAAACAGGTCGGCAAGGACTTCCCGGTATTCCTTCACCCGGAAACAAAAGAGGAATATGCACTGGCCCGCACCGAGCGAAAGACGGCGCCCGGTTACAAGGGTTTTGCCTTTCATGCCGCGCCGGACATTACACTTGAAGAGGACCTGAAGCGCCGCGACCTGACCATTAATGCCATGGCGGAAAGCCCGGAAGGCGAACTGATCGATCCCTACGGTGGACAGGAAGACCTGCAACTCGGAAAGCTGCGCCATGTCAGCCCGGCGTTTGCCGAAGACCCCGTGCGCATCCTGCGTGTGGCGCGTTTTGCCGCACGCTTCGGAAAAATGGGTTTCAGCGTCACCCACGACACCAATGCCCTGATGCGCAAAATGGTGGCAGAGGGCGAAGTCGACCACCTGGTACCTGAACGTGTCTGGGCCGAACTGGAAAAGGCACTGGCGACCGATGCACCGGAAAAGTTTTTTAGCGTATTACATGGCTGTGGTGCACTGGCTGTCCTGTTCCCGGAAATCGAGGCCGAGTGGAACAACAGCACGGACATGCACACGGGCAAACT
>JALVCM010000501.1 GCA_027010005.1 Thiohalobacter sp. | reverse complement strand
AGCACCAAGGCGCCACGTCGCGAGTTGCCGAAGATGGTGCTGGTCATGGATATCGCCGGTGATGACGAGCAGCAGGTGGCAAAAGCGGCATCGGAAGTCGTGCGGCTTGCCAACCGGCGCGGGGGTGAAGGCTTTATTGCCACCAGCCCGGAGGCGCGCCGCCAGTTCTGGCTGGACCGTGCACGCACGGCGGCCATTGCGGCGCACACCAATGCGTTCAAGATCAATGAGGACGTGGTGATTCCACTCGACCGGTTGTCCGAGTACAACGAGGGCATCGAGTGTATCAATATCGAATACTCGATCCGCAACAAGCTGGCCATGATCGAGGCGGTACGCCAGTACCTGGCCGGCACTCTGTCTGAACTGAAACAGCAGGACGACTACGAGGACAGCGAGGAAAACCGTAGCATTCTGGCCGACAAGCAGCACGCTGCCTGTGAACACCTGGAGACAGTCAGCAAGCGCTGGAAGGCGATACTGGAAAAACGCGAACAGCCCGCAAGCAACTGTCGTGAGTTGTGTGAAGGCCTGGATGAAAACGCCCTGCGTGACGGTGACCGGCTGATCGATCTGCTGCTGCGCCGTGACCTGCGGATTTCCTACCGGCAGACCATCGAGCGCCCGCTCAAGAATGTATTCAGTGGCCGTGAGTTCGAGCCGGTACGTGAGCGGCTGGACGAAATTCATGCGGAAGTTCGCTCCGGGCGCCTGTTCGTCGCGACCCACATGCACGCTGGTGACGGTAATGTACACACCAACATACCGGTCAACTCCAACGATTACGTCATGTTGCATGAAGCGGAGCGTATTGTTGACCGTGTCATGCAGCTGGCCCGTTCGCTGGGCGGCGTTATTTCTGGTGAGCACGGGATTGGCCTGACCAAGATCCAGTATCTCGACGATGCGACACTGGAAGCATTTACACAATACAAGCAGCACGTCGACCCCCGTGGCGTATTCAACCGCGGCAAACTGTTAAAGGGTTCCGGGCTGGAAAATGCCTATACACCCTCGTTGCGCCTGGTGCAGCAGGAGGCCCTGTTGCTGGAAGCCAGCGAGCTGGGTGAGCTTAACAACGACATCAGTAACTGTCTGCGCTGCGGCAAGTGCAAGCCGGTGTGCACCACCCACGTGCCGCGCGCCAACCTGCTGTACTCGCCACGCAACAAGATACTCGCGACCGGTGTCGTCATCGAGGCGTTCCTGTACGAGGAGCAGACCCGGCGCGGGATTTCCATCCGCCACTTCGACGAGATGAATGACGTGGCAGACCATTGCACCATCTGCCACAAGTGCCTGGCACCCTGTCCGGTCGATATCGATTTCGGCGAAGTCTCCGTGCGTATGCGCAGTATCCTGCGCGAGCAGGGCAAGAAGCGCTTCAACCCGGCCGGCTGGGCGGCCATGGCTTTTCTGAATATCACCGATCCGACCAGTATCAAGCTGGTACGCAAGGGCATGATCGAATGGGGCTACCAGGGACAGCGCCTGGCGCGGCGTGTCCTGCATACCCTGGCGGGGCGCAGCAAGGCTGCCTTGCCACCGGCCACCACGGGCAAGCCGAAAATGGTCGAGCAGGTGGTGCATTTCATGAAGAAACCCATGCCGGGTGGTCTGCCAACCCGGACCACGCGCGCCATGCTGGGTATCGAGGATAAAAGTGTCGTACCGATCCTGCGCGATCCGGACAAGATCAATGATGAGTCCGATGCCGTGTTTTATTTTCCCGGCTGTGGCTCGGAACGCCTGTTCAGCGAAGTCGGTCTTGCGACACTGGCCATGCTGTATGAAAGCGGTGCGCAGACGGTATTGCCACCGGGGTATCTCTGTTGTGGTTACCCGCAGAATTCATCCGGCGATCTTGACAGGGGCAAGCAGATCACGACCGACAACCGGGTGTTGTTCCACCGCCTGGCCAATACGCTCAACTACATGGATATTAAAACCGTCATCCTGTCCTGCGGCACCTGTATGGACCAGTTGCAGCAATACCAGTTTGATAAAATTTTCCCCGGCTGCCGCCTGCTGGATATCCACGAGTACCTGATGGAGAAGGGCGTGTCACTGGCCGGTGTGGAAGGGCAGCAGTACCTGTACCACGAACCCTGTCACACGCCCATGAAAACCTATAACTCGCTCAGTGTGGCCGGTCAGCTGCTGGGTGCAGAGGTGAAACTGTCAGACCGTTGCTGCGGCGAGGCCGGCACGCTGGCCGTGTCGCGCCCGGATATCTCCACGCAGATACGCTTCCGCAAGCAGGAAGAACTGCAAAATGACCTGCGCGAACTGACCGGAACGGACCGGGTCAGTGATGGATCGGTAAAACTGTTGACCTCCTGCCCGGCCTGTCAGCAGGGCCTGTCACGCTACGAAGAAGATACCGGCCTGGAAACCCGCTACATCGTCAGCGAACTGGCCGACCGCCAGCTGGGCGAGGGCTGGCAGAAACGTTTCGTCGAACGCGTGCGTGAAGGTGGTATCGAACGCGTACTACTTTAACCCCTTGAAACTCCGTAGGAGCGGGCTTGCCCGCGAACCCACATTGGCTGTTCGCGGGCAAGCCCGCTCCTACACAGGGTTGAGTTCGTCAGGAGCAAAGCACGACAGTTGCTTCACCGCTCTTCTTGTCGATATCAAACATCACTTCACAGTATTCCGTTTGTGGTTCAACCGGTGTGGGATCATCCGCACAGCTGCATCCGGCAATAATCCCCGTGTAAAAGATGCCGGTGCGTACCTGAATATGGCTTACTGTTTCCGTACTACCGATAATCATGACCCGGAACGGCTCATCGCTGACATAACTGCTTTGTGAAAGACCGGCCTGAAGGGGTAGTTGTGCGGCATCCAGCTGCTCGATTTCGGCCCTGAGGGTACTCCTGAAACAGTCACTTCCCCATTCCAGGTGTGCTTTTTCCAAGCGTATCATGTACTGCTCTACCGTTACTCAGCTTACCAGTTTCGGCCAGGCGTTATTGTTGGCCTCAAGGTATTCCTTCAGGTTTTTGGGACGGTATTTTTTGTCCAGCTCCCAGCGCTCCTTGACGGACCTGTGCATCAGAATTTCCCCCTTGCCGTGATCGATGGGGCGATAGTAGGGGCGTTTTGAGCGGTAGATGTGTTTACGGGACTGGTGCAGTGAGGCGTCCGGTTCAGGTTTCAGGCCTCTGGCCAGGTGGGGCTCGAAGGTCAGGTTGAATTTCCTGGCTTCACGCATGATCCAGCTCATGGCGTAGTCTGATGCCAGGCTGCCGTCCTTGTCGGGCGGGTAACTGCCGCCGACATCGCTGTGTACGCCGGCAAACCAGACCTGTTTGAGATCGATGCCCGGGCGTGGCTCCCAGATGGTGGGTTCAAAATCGCTACGCAGTTCATCGATGGCCATGGCATGGCGTGCGACCTTGATGATCGGCCCCATCTTGTTATCGTAGAATTCATCCTTGCGGTCGAGCAGGCCCAGGAATGAAAACGGGATACCGAGTGCGCCGACCGTGTCCCAGACGCCGACGAAGGCAATGTCACGTCCACGGTGTGAGTGCGTGCGGCGAAACGCGACCGATTTTTCACCACTCGGGTGCCAGGCCTTGCCGGATTTCTTGTAGTGGTTGAACGCCTGCTGGATAAGCCGGGCATCGGGGCGCTTGAGGATGCCGACGTTGTTGATCATGCCGCACAGGGAACGCACGGTGTAGGCACCGCGGCTGAACCCGAAAAAGAACAATTCATCGCCGGGCGCATAGTTCTGGACGATGTACCGGTAATCGTCCATGATATTTTTATTGATGCCCTTGCCGGTAATGCCGCCGCTGAGTTTCGCGTAGTAGGAGCCAATGCCCCAGTCATAAAAGACCTGTTGCGGGACTTTATCGCTGCCGATCGGTTTGATGGCACGCGCCAGTTTCAGGACATTGGTGGGAAAGTCCTTGTCGATGTCCTTCTCGGGACGGTTCCAGGTGCCGTCGGCACAGATGATAATCCGTTTTTTCATATCAGCTTCCCTCTGATTTTTCCGTTATTACTGGCGCAGCGCTTGATGGGCTTTTACCGTCATTCCGGCGAAAGCCGGAATCCAGAAGGTTTAATCAGTTCCCATGGATTCCGGCTTTCGCCGGAATGACGGGGGTTGTTCTTCCCCGATTCGGCGCCACCCAATGGCTGTAGTGCCCGTAATGACAAGATGTTGCTGAATGCCTCAGGCTGTAAGCGTTTTTACCCCGCTGGCCGTACCGAGCAACAGCACGTCGGCAGGGCGGTTGGCGAATATGCCGACCGTGACGATGCCCGGGATATTGTTCAGCGCGGATTCCAGCGTGCAGGGCTCCATGATTTCCAGCCCCTTGACGTCGAGAATGATGTTTCCATTGTCGGTGGTAAAGCCCTGGCGAAGTTCCGGCATGCCGCCGTGTTTGACCAGTTCGCGCGCCACGAAACTCTGTGCCATGGGAATGACCTCGATGGGCAGCGGGAAGGCACCGAGCATTCTTACCAGTTTGCTTTCGTCGCAGATGCACACGAACTTGCGGCTGGCGCCGGCGACGATCTTTTCACGCGTAAGTGCGCCACCCCCACCCTTGATCAGGTGCAGCTGTTCATTGGTTTCATCAGCACCATCCACGTAGACCGACAGCTCACCGACCTCGTTGAGATCCATCACCGGGATACCGTGCCCCTTCAGGCGTTCGGCGCTGGCGATCGAGCTGGCGACGGTGCCGTCAATCTTGCCCTTTATCTTTGCCAGGGCATCAATGAAAAAGTTGGCGGTCGAGCCGGTGCCGACGCCGATGACAGTGCCTGCTTCAACATACTCGATCGCTGCTTCGGCAACCTGTTTCTTGAGTTCGTCCTGGTCCATATTGCACTCCTGAAAATCGATTCCCCGGATAATACCGGACAATCAAATTGACTCCCACCCCGTTCCGTTTATTATCCGTATATGCCAGACAAATACCTGAAAATGATCCTCAATTCCAGGGTCTACGATGTCGCCAGCGAAACCCGGCTGGATTATGCCAGCACCCTGTCAGAGCGGCTGGGTAATGCCGTGTGGCTGAAGCGGGAGGACCTGCAGCCGGTATTTTCCTTCAAGCTGCGCGGTGCCTATAACAAGATTGCCAGCCTCGATACAGCGAGTTGCGAGAAAGGAATTATTACCGCATCGGCCGGTAACCATGCACAGGGTGTTGCGCTGGCGGCGAAACACCGCGGCATCAAATCCCTGATCGTCATGCCGCGCACCACGCCCGGCATCAAGGTGCGCTCGGTACGTGCACTGGGTGGCAAGCCGTTGCTGTACGGTGATACCTACGATGAAGCCTGCGAGCACGCGCACAGGCTGGCGGAAGAGCGTGGCATGGTGTTTATCCATCCCTACGATGACCCGGAAGTAATCGCCGGGCAGGGCACCGTGGCGATGGAGCTGTTGCAGCAACAGCGTGACCCGATACACGCCGTGTTTGTCCCGGTCGGCGGTGGCGGGCTGATTGCCGGCATGGCGGCTTATATCAAGGCGCTGCGTCCGGACATCCGGGTCATCGGCGTGGAACCCGAAGACGCACCATGCATGTATGAGGCACTGAAACGCAAACGCCGGGTGGTGCTCGACCAGGTCGGCATCTTCGCCGACGGTGTGGCCGTGCGTCAGGCCGGCAAGGAGCCCTACCGGCTGGCGCGCAAGTTTGTCGATGAAATCATGCTGGTCAGTACGGATGAAATCTGTGCCGCCACCAAGGATATTTTCGACGATACCCGCGCCATGGTCGAACCGGCCGGTGCACTGGCGGTAGCAGCAGTGAAAAAGTACGTTGAGCGTGAAGGCGTCACGGACGAATGCCTGATAGCGATCAACAGTGGCGCCAATATCAATTTCGATCGTCTGCGCCACGTGGCCGAGCGTGCTGAAATCGGTGAGCGCCGCGAAGCCCTGCTGGCGGTTACTATCCCCGAAAAACCGGGCAGTTTCCTCAAGTTCTGTCGCACGCTGGGCAAGCGGGGTATTACTGAATTCAATTACCGCTATGCCGATGCGCACGATGCACAGGTGTTCGCCGGTGTGCAGTTGAGTGGTGGTGATGAAGAGCGTGAAGAACTGCTCGATACCCTGCGCAAGCAGGACTATGCCGTGGTCGACATGACCGATAACGAAATGGCCAAGACGCATATTCGCTTCATGGTGGGTGGACACGCCTCGGGTATCGAGGACGAAGTGCTGTACCGTTTCGAGTTTCCCGAGCGCCCCGGGGCATTGCTGAAATTTCTTTCCAGTATGGGCAAGCGCTGGAATATCAGCCTGTTTCATTATCGTAACCACGGTGCGGCCTACGGTCGCGTACTGGTCGGTATCCAGGTACCACCCGCGGACCGTAAAGGCTTCCGTGCCTCGCTGGATGATCTGGGCTACACCTGGTTTGAGGAGCTGGATAATCCGGCCTATACCCTGTTTCTGGGGTAGCCGGGAGACAGGAATTCCTGCACTGTCGGAGATTGCCGCGCTGCGCTCGCAATGAACTGTGTTTGACGTCAAGCATATTCTGCCGAAAAAGGCTGGTTCGTTGTTGCGACCGCGAAGGCCTGTCTAACCAGCTTATGTGCGATGGCAATATTGATGACCTTCGGAGGTTTTC
>JALVCM010000500.1 GCA_027010005.1 Thiohalobacter sp. | reverse complement strand
GTCCCATGCTTCCTGTGCCGTTTCCGCATACCAGAACAGTTCACGATCTTCCGGGTCAATGACGCCTTCCTCGACCATAAAATCAACGTCCAGTACCCGTCGCCAGTATGTTTCTCCAATCAGGACAACCGGTACCGGTTTGATTTTCCGGGTCTGGATCAGGGTCAGGGTTTCGAACAGTTCATCGAATGTTCCGAAGCCGCCCGGCAGGGCGACCAGTGCCCTGGCTCGAAGCAGGAAATGCATCTTGCGTAATGCAAAGTAGTGGAAATGGAAGCACAGTTCCGGTGTGATATACGGGTTAGGGAACTGTTCGTGCGGCAGTGAAATGTTCAATCCTACCGTTTTCAGGCCCGCATCGTGGGCGCCACGGTTTGCGGCTTCCATAATGCCGGGGCCGCCCCCGGTCATGACGAAAAATTCGGGATTACCGGGGCAACCGCTTGCGTCAGCCACCAGTGAACCGAATTCACGCGCCACACTGTAATAGCGGCTCTTGTCCTCGATGCGTTCAGCGATCGCCAGGCGCCTGCGAAGGTCAGTATTTTCCGGGTCTTTGGCCAGTGCGGCGGCCAGTGCCGCCACCTTTTGCCTGGCGGTATCGGGTTCGACAATGCGTGTACTGCCAAAAACCACAATGGTGTGCTTCACATCATGCCGCCTCAACAGCAGCTCCGGTTTCAGGTAGTCGAGTTGCAGGCGAATACTGCGGGTATCGTCCTGTTGCAGAAAGTCAAGGTCCTGGTCTGCAGGGATATAGCTCGGGCTGTTGAGTATGGCTTCTATCTTGTCCGGTGCTTCGGGGTCTTCCGCAGGCGATTTCGGATGGCACCAGGGGAGGGGTTCCTGGCGCTGCTGCGGGTTGGCCGGGGCAGGGATACGTGGTTTGTGTGACTTCCGGGGCATATGCAACCTTTAGTACGAGTTATCGTTACCCTGTCTACACTGCAACAATCCGGCATTTGTTACAATACACGGATGACGATATACGAGACTTCTTTTGAAACATTTGATAACGATGTACTGGCGCGGTCATACGAGATCCCCGTACTGGTTGATTTCTGGGCAGACTGGTGTGCGCCGTGTCGGGTTATTGCGCCGGTACTCGAACGGTTGCTGAATGAACTCGGTGGTTCGATACGGCTCGCCAAGCTGGAGGTGGATGAAGGTGAAAACATGAAACTTGCCGGTCATTATCGCGTGCGTGGTTTTCCGACAATTATCCTGTTCCACAACGGGTGCGAGCTGGGCCGTTTCAGTGGTGCCAGGCCGGCCAACTGGATACGCCATTTTATCGACGAACATGTTGATCTTGCAGACCCGGTCTGATTCAATGCAGTGAAACTGTCCGCACCGCCCGGTATGCCGGCCGACAGAAATACAGCCTTTCGGGAAAGGACCAGCTATGCAGTACCAGCAGGATGTCGCACAAGCCCAGGAAATTGCACGCCTGGTGTTCCCGTTGATGACACGGATCGGTATCCCCATGAATCCTCTCAATTATGCGCTCTGGTATGAGTACCAGCTCGGGCGTTCGGAAGCGCTGGTGGCAGCACTGGACAAGATCCAGTCCGGCGATGAGCCCTATGATCCTGACAAGGCCAACGCACTGTACCTGCGTTACGTTGCTACCCCCGGCGTCGAGGCCCTGGAGCGCATAGAATCCGAGGTTTGCCGTCTGCTCACCGATGTAGTTCAGATTATTATCGACGCCGGGCTTGACCTCGGCAAGTACAGTCATCTTTTACAAAGTTGCAGTACCCGCCTGGAGTCATCGGATGATCTGCGATCAATCCGCAAACTGGTGGCAACACTGAAGTCAGATACCAGCGTGATGGCAGAATCCAGTCGGCAGAGTGCGTGCGCGCTGAAAGCCCGTGCCGATGAAATCGATCTTCTGCGTGCCGAGCTGGACAAGGTCAGGCAAGAGGCCGTCATGGACCCGCTTACCGGGCTGGCCAACCGCCGCGCGTTTGACGAGAAGCTGGCCGAGTCACTGGATGACACGCTTCAGCAACTCAGGAAAATTTGTCTGCTGATGGTCGATATCGATCATTTCAAAATGATCAACGACGAGTACGGTCACCAGATCGGTGACAAGATCCTTCAGTATGTCGCTTCGGTGCTGAAGAAAAATTTCAAGGGGAAAGACATGGTGGCGCGGTTTGGTGGTGATGAATTTGCTGTCATTGTGGAGAATGCCCCGATAGCCGGTGTACAGAAAGTGGCCGAGACCATCCGGTCACAGATCTGTGACAGTACGCTCAAGCGTACGGATACGGGCGAGCCGCTCGGCAAGGTGACAGTCAGTATCGGTTACGATTGCCTGAAGCCGGAAGACAAGCCGGGTGATGTGCTGAAACGGGCCGATGAGGCGTTATACAGTGCCAAGCAGAATGGGCGCAACCGTGTCGAGCTGTTTCGACGTCAATAATAGACAGAACGGAATTCATTCAATGAAAATCAGTATTATCAGCGGTAGTCACAGGAAAAACTCACAAAGCGAAAAAGTTGCCCGTTTTATTGAGCAGACCCTTCAGGAACAACAGTTGTGTGATGAGCGCTGGTTGTTTCTTCTCGAGGGAAACCCGTTGCCCCTGTGGGATGAGGGTATCTGGGAAGGGGATCCTGAATGGCAGGCACGCCTGTCACCAGTCTCCGAACAGCTGGCGTCGAGTGACGGCTTTGTGGTGATTGCGCCGGAGTGGCATGGCCAGGTACCTGCCGGCCTGAAGAATTTCTTTCTCATGTGGAGCAAGGGTGAACTGGCACACAAGCCGGCACTGATCGTGACGGTGTCATCGGCAGACGGTGGTGCCTACCCGGTTGCCGAATTACGCATGAGCAGCTACAAGAATAACCGGCTGTGTTATATCCCCGAACAGGTCATTGTTCGTCACGTTGAATCGGTACTGAATGATGACCCGGAAAAGAACAACCCGGATGCTGATCATTACTTCCGCGAGCGTATAACCTGGGCGCTCGGTATCCTGAAAGAATACGCACTGGCACTACGCGACGTGCGTGCCAGCGGTGCCACCCGTCTTGATGTCTTTAAAAACGGTATGTAGAAAAATCCCGCCGAAGCGGGATAAAGAGGAGTCACTCGGAAAAAATCAGTTGCTTGCAGAGACACAGACCTGGTTGCGGCCATTCTTCTTGGCGCGGTAAAGGGCCTTGTCTGCGCGGGCAAATATGGATGTCGGGGTATCGTCCTGTGCCAGTTCGGCAACCCCGATGCTGGCCGTAATATCCAGTTCGGCACCGGAGCAGTTAAAACTGTTTTCCGCAATGTACTGGCGAATGCGTTCAGCCAGCAGGTGTGCGCCGGCCAGGTCGGTATCACGCATCAGCACGACGAATTCCTCACCGCCATAACGGAACAGCAGATCCCCGTCGCGTTTGCAGGCGCTGACCATGTTGGCGACACACTTCAGTGCACAGTCGCCGATGATATGACCGTAACGATCATTGATCTTCTTGAAATAATCGATGTCGAGTACCAGTAATGACAGTGGTGCGTCCTTGCGCTGGGCATGACTCAGTTCGCGCTTCAGCATTTCATCGAGTGCGGCCCGGTTGCAAATACCGGTCAGCGGGTCTTTCTGTGCAAGCTGGATGGCATCTTCGTACAGCAGGCCGTTGCGCAGCGGGTAAAGCAGGCTGCACAGCAGCTGTTCCAATGCCTCGAATTCGGCATCGGAGAATTTCTGGTTACGACGGAATGTCAGGCAACCGAGCGGTTCATCACCGATGTTCAGGTTATACGAGCAGGCGTGGCGCGCCTGGCGTCCCAGTTTCAGGTCGATACCGGTATCTTCATTATGGTAACGGATGCCCTGGTGAACGATCAGCGAGCCGACTTCGGCACTGAAAATCTCGATCAGGCGGGTTGGGTCAAGCGTTGTCTGAAGGCTCTGGGTGATTTCCAGTGCTTTCTTGCTCGTCAGTTCCTGGAGCACGCTGCGATCTCCCGCTTTTAACGGGTCTTTCAGAAAATCTGCAGATTGTGGCAGTAACTTGTTCATACTGTTATCCAGGTTGCTCGGATGTGTGCCAAGGCTACTGCGAATTCTGTGCCAACTCACGTATAAAATCATAAAAACAAATAAAAACAATAAGTAATATGGGAAGTCATTTCCCGGTCGACCGTAATCGTCAAAAATACGTCGTATTGTTTGCCGCCCGATTGCCGGTTACCGGCGCCAATTTTCCGGCTATGAAATGGCTTGCAACGGCCAGCTGCGCTGACCAATATGAAGTGATACGCCACGGGCGAATGTGCCTGGAGGGAAGACCTGATGAAACATGTAATATTAATGCTGCTGTTTTTTATGCTGCCGCTGTCAGCCGGTATTGCCGCGGAAGCGTCTGACTACGAGAACCCCGGCTACCACGAAAAACCGGCCTGGTTCAAAAATTCGTTCATGGATATCCGCGAGGACATTGCCGATGCAGCGCAGGCCGGCAAGCGGGTAATCCTGTACTTCTACCAGGATGGCTGCCCCTACTGTGCGAAGTTGCTGGACGTCAATTTTGCCCAGCGCGAGATTGCCGGGAACACACAGAAGTATTTCGATGTGATCGCCATCAATATGTGGGGCGCGCTGGAAGTCACCGACTTCAACGGGAAGGAAACCACGGAAAAGGACTTTGCCAGTGGCCTGAAGGTGATGTATACGCCTACGCTGCTGTTTCTTGATGAGCAGGGCAAAGTGATTCTGCGCCTGAACGGATACTATCCTCCCCACAAGTTCAGTGCTGTCATTGACTATGTGGGGCAGCACAAGGAAAAGGAGATCAGTTTCCCGGATTTCTGGAAAGCCCGTTCGCCGACAGTGGCAAGCGGGAAATTGTACCAGTCACCCGACTGGCTGCAGCCACCCTATGCGTTAAACAGGCGCAATTCCGGCAAACCCTTGCTGGTGTTTTTCGAGCAGAAGGACTGTGCTGCCTGTGACGAGTTGCACGAGGATATTCTTGCCAGGGACGAAAGCCGCAAGCTTCTTTCGAAATTTGATATCGCACTGTTCGATATGTGGTCGAAAACACCCCTGACAACACCCGATGGAAAAGCGACCACGGCAGCGGAATGGGCAAAGGCACTGAACATCCAGTATGTCCCGACCCTGGTAATGTTTGATGAGAAGGGCGCGGAGGTGTTTCGCTCCGAGGCCTATCTCAGGACTTTCCATGTCCAGTCGGTACTGGACTATGTCGCGTCAGGGGCCTACCGCAAACAAGCGAACTTCCAGCGCTATATCCAGTCGCGCGCCGAGGCGCTGGAAGCGCAGGGTGTGCACATCGACCTGATGGACTAGCCGGGTGTGTGCAGGCTGAACTGCTGACCGGTTACTTCACGGCTGTCTCCGCTCAGCAGGTACAGCAGCGGCTCAACGACAGCGTCAGGTTCCGGGGATTTCCCGGGTTCTTCACCGGGATAGGCGATGGCGCGCAGCCCGGTCGCGACCGGTCCGGGGTCGAAGCTGTTAAAGCGTACCGCAGTGTTGGTTTCCATTTCATCGGCCAGGATCTGCATCAGGTTTTCCAGCCCGGCCTTGCTGACGCCATAGGCGCCCCAGTAGGCCTTGCCATGACGGCCGACGGCATCACTGTTGAATACCACCGAGGCATCATCACTTTTCATCAGCAGTTCAAGGCAGGCGCGTGTCATAAGGAACGGCGCGTTCAGGTTGATCTGCATGATTTTGTACCAGAGTTCAGCTTCAAAATGCGCGACCGGTACCAGTGCACCGAGCATGGCGGCGTTGTGCAGCAAACCGTCCAGCCGTCCGAATTCGCGTTCGATGGTTGCCGCAAGTTCTGTGTAATCCTGCTCGCTGGCGCCTTCCAGGTTCATGGGATAGATGGCCGGCTGTGCACCTCCCGCTGATTCAATCTCGTCATAGACCTGTTCCAGGCCACGTACAATCTTGTCCAGCAATATCACGGTGGCGCCGGCTGCTGCGCAACGCCTGGCGGCAGCCGCGCCAATACCGCTGGCCGCGCCGGTCACCAGGATAATACGTTCATTCAGCAGTCCGTCTTGTGGCTGCCAGTTGTCCGGTATGTTCATAGTGCAGAGTTCCATAATAATCAGTCGAGCGTTTCAATAATGGCATTGGCGCAGTTTACACCGCTGCGCACCGCACCTTCGAGTGTGGCGGGCAGGCCGGTATCCGTGTAGTCGCCTGCCAGCCAGAGTCCCCTGGCCGGTGTGCGATTGCCGGGGCGGATTGCATCGATACCGGTGCGGCTTGAGAAGGTAGCACGTTTTTCCCGTATCACCTGCTGTTCCGAAGGTGCTGGCCAGGCAGGAAAGGTTTCTGCTATTTCCCTGATAATCCGTTCGGCCAGTGTCGCGTTGTCCAGTATTGTGTGTGTGCCACGCGCACTGATGACCACGGCAATCATGCCCGGCTGGCCGCAGATACGCCGGTCGAACAGCCACTGTGCCAGGCCGTCTTCGATACCCACCATGGGCTGTGGCAGGCTGACACTGTCCGGGTATTGCAGGTAGAGGGTGATGACAGGCTCACAGCCCAGCTGCTCCAGGTGACGGCAAAGCGATTTCAGGTGTCGGTGGTGCGACATCAGGCGGCGGCTGATGACAGGCGGGGTGGCAAGTAT
>JALVCM010000499.1 GCA_027010005.1 Thiohalobacter sp. | reverse complement strand
CCATCCTGCCCTGTGACCGGGGCAAGTAATACCTCGGCACGGTAGAGTGGCGTCTTCAGCCATGTCACCAGACCGGCCAGCAGCATGAACGATACTGCGATACCAAGCACCAGCAGCCAGTATTTGCTGACAACCCGCCAGAGGTCATAGAGGCTGATCTCCGTTTCTTCGGCGTACACTTCAATCCTGTCACCCGGCACAGGAACACGCGCAACACGGGGCAGCTCCTGTTTCACCCCCTTGCGTTTGTCGCGTAACGACTTGTCTCTGGCGTACATATTGGCCCTAGAATACTCCGATCGCGTTGGCACTGGCAGCGGTAATCGCCAACTGGTAAATGATCTGGCTGACATTGGTCCACAGGGTAATCGGGCGTACACGCTCGACATCCAGTGGCACGACAATCGTATCACCCGGCTTCACACCGCTGCCGTTGAAGCTCTGGTACCAGTTATTTCCGGTCTCGACGCTGCCATCGGCACGTATCACATAGGTTCGGCGGGTATCCGCCTTGCTGGTGGCACCGCCGCTCATGTTGATATAGCGATCACGATCCAGCCCTTTGACGAACAGATGCGAGGTGGGATAGAACACTTCACCGGTAACGGTGACCTCCTGTGTCACCGGGGGGACATAGAGCCTGTCACCGTCGGCAAGTGTCACATCAAAGTCGCTGCGACGCCCCTGCTGCGTTTGTTCGATCAGTTCCGGAAGGTTGATGACCAGCCGTCCAATGGGCTTGACCGAGCGCAACTGGTCGCCCAATTCACGAATAATCTCCAGTGAGCCGGCATTACCGCCCTTTTCCTGTGCCAGTTTCAGTGATACCGAGGCCAGATCGGATTCCAGCCGGCGGCTCATTTCATCGATACGCTGCTTCTCCCGCTTGCGCAGTTCTTCGCGGAGAAAGACCGCACCCTGCGGGAACGCCATGTCTGTGAGTCCACCGGCACGTTCCAGCACCTTGCTGAGCTGTTCACCACGTGCAATAGGATAAATCCCCGGGAAACGCACCTCACCCCGGATTTCCACCGTCTCTGCCGTGGCCCATTCAGGCAGGCGTTTGATATTGAGAACATCATGGGGTTGCAGGCCGACGTCTGCATCACCCCGGCCTTTCAGTATGCTTGCGAGGTCCACATCCACATGGGCAATTTCACGGTAACTGCCATCAACCACGGCATACCGCGTCAGTTCTGCACCCAGCGCATAGGCGGCCTCGGACAGTCCACCTCCGGCACGGATCAGGTCACTCACCTTCATACGGGTTTCAAGCGGGTAATCGCCGGGGTGACGGACCACACCACCAATACGCACTGTACGGGCCGGCTGCCGGAAGCTGGCTTGCTGTTTGAGCTCCTCGACCAGTCGGTCGACGGCCTCACGGCGAGCTTCATCTTCATTGGCGCCAAACACAATCACTTCATCGCGTGACTGGAGCACAACATCGTCTTCTGACTGTGGATGTTGCAATGCCTGACCCAAACGCACTGAAAAAGCCTCTATCTGCTGGTCAGGCATCAGCTCCCGCCGGACCAGAGCATAACCGAGATCGGGACGTGGCAGCAGGTCATCGCGGATGGAATGAATCAGGTCCGAGAGACGCATACCCCTGCGCCACTGATACCCCCCCGGCCGGTGAACATGGCCTGACAGCAGGACAATATTCTCCATCTTTTCCAGGATGGAAAAGACATGCAGCGTGTCACCCGTCTGCACCCGGGTTGAGAGAACGGACTTGTCACTGAGGTCCACATCCACCAGCGTACGTTCACCACGCGAATTGATCCGCTCGATCTGCGAAGCCTGCGGGTAGGCAGTGGGCAACAGACCTCCGGACAACTCCAGCAACTGCTGCAGGGTACGCTCGTGCCTGAGCTCATAAATGGCCGGCCGGCGAACTTCACCCGCCACACCCACGGTTTGCCCGAGCGGCGGTACAAAAATCACATCCCCGGGTTGCAGGCGGACATCATTGCCGGTATCACCATGCAACAACAGGTCATACAGGTCGAGACGCGCCACCACCTTGCCATGACGCTTGAGCTGGATCCTGCGCAGCGAACCGATCTCCTTGACGCCACCACTCACGAACAGGGCATTGGTCATGGTGGACAGGGCACTGACCGTATAGGAACCGGGCCGGTTGACGTCACCCAGGATAAACACCCGGATCGAGCGCAGGGCGCCGAGGGTGATGACCGCCTTCTCGCCGATCATCTGTTTTTCTATCTGGGTCTTGATGACATCCTGCATCTCACGGAACGTCATCCCGGCCACCGGGATCGGGCCGAGTTTGGGGAAATGCAGACGCCCTTCCCGGGTCACAACCAGGCTGTATTCGGCGTGCTCCTTGCCGAACAGCTGGATTTTTACTGTGTCACCGGGTCCCAGTACATAATCGACATCGATAGGAATATCCGTCGCCGGCGCAAAGGTGGTAGGCACGCCGGTGAACAGGTCATACCCGAATGGCTTGAGAGGCTCATCCACTTTAACGGGTTCAGCCCTGGCAGTATCGGGGATAGCCTTTTCATCATCCTCCTCCGGGGCGTACTCAGGCTTGGCCGGCATGGGCATAACCAGTCGCGGTTGTTCGAGTGCAGGTTCCTTTACCTGTTCGTGAACATCCGGCTGTCCGATGGCCTCCACCACGCGGGCTCGTTGATCGGGTGTCAGCTGTTCGAAGCGCTGCAGCTGCTCCGCCGTAAGTGTTTGCGCGGCCACAACCGTTGCCAGGCCAAGCATCAGGATAAAGCCGGTCAGCCGGGCCAGGAAGGTGGATTTCAGTTGTATTGGCATGGACATTTTCATTATCAGGTCTGTCACTGGCCCAGCTGGCTTGCCGCGTCCTGTTCGGCCGCGTCCAGCAGGAGTGTACGTTCGGTCATAGTGTACAGATCACCGGGCGAAACCACCATTTGTCCGACATCCCGTGCCCAGGGCCTGAGCGAGAATTCGCTGCGTGCGCGGGTATCCCGGGTCAGCATGGGGTCCAGCGGGATCGAGGCGAAGATGCCCTTGTCGAAATAGGGTGATCCCGGGCTGCCCGGGTTGGTAATGTCGTTGCCATCCGTTCGGGTGTACCAGGCACCAAAGGTGATGCCCGAGCGGAAACGGCGTTTCAGCTCAAAGCGCACGCCCTTGTCCTTTGCCAGGAACCGGCCCGCCCGGGCAGTCGCCGTCACGCCCCAGGCCGGGAAACGGTAATGCAGTGCACCCAGCGCCGTGACCGTACTGTAGTCCCGGAAGTTGGCTCCACCCTGCGGGTCGCGCTGACGCAGCCAGTCCAGTGACAGGTCTGCCGCCCAATTACCTCGTGCCGGCAGATACAGCACCTGCCCGCCGGCACCGGCAAACATCATTTCATAGATGCCTGCACTCAGGCGCGCGTATACCCGTTTTTGTGGCTGGAGGTACTGGTTGACCAGCAGGCGTGTCAGTTTCAGGCGATTACTCTGCAGGTAACGTGCAATATCGGAACGCACATGAGGCAGCGTACTGTTGTTGGAGCCCTGTGAAGACTCGCTGACATCTTCATACCAGATGAGTTCTGCGCCCGTTTCAAGGAAAAGGCCGCGATAGAGCTGGCGGGTATAGTTGGCGCTTGCAAACAGATTGAAGCGTGCGACACCATTGCGATCGTTAAAAATCACACCCGCATTAAAGGGCACAAACTGAAAACCACTCAGGTCCTTACTTTCAAAACGGTAGCTGAGCACATGCCCTTCATCAGAACGTTGAACGTCATCATTCAGTTCTATATCGTCTACAGCGTCTGCAGGAATCGCAATTTCATTTGCTGATAACCGGGTATTAAAGGCAGGGTCTGCATAGGTGATTTCCAGGTAATGATCCAGCTGGTCGCGTGACAGCAGGCCCTGAAAATAACGTCGCAGCTTGCGGGTATCCGTGAACCTGTAGGTCAGCAGAGGCATATCATTTTCGGTATAGGTAATTTCCAGCGCCTGGGTACCGGCCGGGCCGAGTGACAACATGACCCGTGCAGCTCGGCCGACAGCCCTGCCAATGCGGGAGATACGGGTATTGGTCAGGCTTGCGACCAGGGTTCGGCCATCAAAGCCCAGGCGGATATTTTTATACTCCTGCCGGTAGAGTTCCCGTGCCAGCCTGGCTGCAGCACCGGTGTCAGCACGCCACTGATCGATGGTAACGTCCGGCTGAGCCACCGGGTAAGGGTCCGGTTCATCGAGCCTGGGTACAAACCGGGGTTTCATGAGCGGTACTTTGACATAGACATTACCACCAACATCATCACCGTCCGTGGCAAGCTGTACACCGTACCAGTCCTTTGTGTACTCCACACCGTAGGTCCAGCCACCATCGCGCCGGTCGGCACCTGATTCCGAAGCACCCAGATCATTCCGGTAGTCATTGGCGTCATACTCGACGACGACAGAAAGATTTTTATTCCAGTCGAAATGGTGACGAATCCCCCCGAAAGCACCATCGATCCGGTCATCGCCATAGCCCAGGGTATAGTCAGTGTTGCCAACACGCTTTGAAACTACGGCATACTTCGCCCGGAATACGCCGGTACCGGTAAAGTCCTGGCTGCCCAGCGCGATATCAGGGAGCCATTCACTCTCTTTCCAGATGAGCAGCTTGGTGTCGAATGCCCTGTCCTTGAAGTCACCAAACCCCTTCCCCAAGTTAGTCGACAGGCCCCGGATGACCGTATAACGGGCAGACAGTTCCAGGCGCGGCAACAGGGAAATACTGCTCCAGATCGGTAAGTAGGGACGAAAATAACTGGTACCAAAACGGAACGTACCCTCATCCTCAAAGCGCGCGTCGGGCATATTGATCAGACCGGTCTGTCCGCTGGTGCCGGGTTCAGCCAGTATCGCGACAGGACAAGCTGTAATAACCGCCAGAAACAGGGACAGCGGTGTATTCAGCCGGTTACGGGTCATCTGGAGTGTATTTTGTGTGGGTAACAAACTCGAACACGCCCTTTCGGGCGTGCTCAACATAAACCACGAGTCTGAAGGAATCAGGCGCGTTTGAACAGAGGCTCTATATTGCTGCCATTTTCACCACAGCGTTTGATCAGATATTCACGAAACTCCTCACTGAGGTCAGGATGTTTCAACGCATACTCCACAGTTGCCCGCAGATAACCCTGTTTGCTTCCGCAATCAAAACGCTTGCCCTCAAACTGGTAGGCCAGTACCTGTTCTTCCTTGAGCAGCCGGGCGATAGCATCGGTCAACTGGATTTCACCTCCGGCACCTTTCGGTATGGTTTCGAGGAGATCAAAAATTCTTGGTGTCAGAATATAACGACCTACCACGGCAAGGTTGGTCGGGGCATCTTCCGGCTTCGGCTTTTCAATGATGCTGCTGACACGGCCAAGCCCTTTGGTGACCTCGTCAGACTGGACAATACCGTATTTATCAGTTTCTTCTTCCGGTACCTGCTCAACACCCAGTACGCTGCAACG
The DNA here is from genome assembly GCA_027010005.1 of Thiohalobacter sp. Taxonomy (GTDB): domain Bacteria; phylum Pseudomonadota; class Gammaproteobacteria; order DSM-19610; family DSM-19610; genus Thiogranum. Next base: position 1,163 of record JALVCM010000499.1, on the reverse strand, counting down.
ATTGTATTCAAACGTTTTTACCATCTGCGCCATGCAGGGGTTATCACCACCGTCGATCAGGTCATCCGCGAGAATGACGGCAAAGGGTTCGTTACCCACCACAGACCTTGCACATAACACGGCATGCCCGAGACCCAGCGCTTCGGCCTGACGCACGTAAATACAGGAAATACCCTTTGGTACGACGTTGCGTACCATTTCGAGCAATTTGGTTTTACCCTTACGCTCCAGCTCGGTTTCCATCTCGAAGTTCTTGTCGAAGTGATCTTCAATGGCCCGCTTGCTGCTGCTGGTCACAAAGATCAGCTCCTCAATCCCGGCCGCGATCGCCTCTTCCGCTGCATACTGGATCAGCGGCTTGTCGACGATGGTCAACATTTCCTTGGGATTGGCCTTGGTAGCCGGCAGGAAGCGGGTTCCCAGACCCGCAACGGGGAAAACGGCTTTTCTGATTTTATTGCTGCTCATAAACGACCCACCTTGAAATATTTTAGTGCAGTACTGGCGGCTCAGGACCTGATAACGAGGCATCCCCTTTGGCCAGTTCAACAGGCTGGGATCGCTCGGCTCTGTAACCGCTCCATTCCGGGACTAATTCAGCTAACAAGCCTGTTAGTGCTTCTTCATTACAATCGCCACAGGCAATTACCATTCCATCAAGTATCCCTGTCAAGCGCTCCCAGTCAAATTCACGATAGCGTGCCAGCAGAATCTTGTCGTGCGGCGTGCTTTGGAGCGCCTCATTTTCATGAAACAGCTCTTCGTACAATTTCTCGCCTGGACGCAGGCCTGTGTAGACTATGTCGATGTCTTCACCCGGAACTTTACCCGACAAGCGAATCATTTGCTCTGCCAGGAAGGAAATCTTGACCGATTCCCCCATATCCAGGACAAAGATTTCCCCACCGGCCCCCATAATACTGGCCTGAAGTATCAGTTGACATGCTTCCGGTATCGTCATGAAATATCGGGTTATTTCTCTGTGGGTAACAGTAACTGGACCCCCCGCTTCAATCTGCTGCTTGAACAGGGGCACCACGCTACCAGCAGATCCCAGAACATTGCCGAACCGGACGGTGACGAAGCGGGTTTGTGAGCGTTGATTCAGGTTCTGGCAGAAGATTTCCGCCGCACGCTTGCTGGTTCCCATCACATTGGCGGGA
>JALVCM010000498.1 GCA_027010005.1 Thiohalobacter sp. | reverse complement strand
CTGGCGTCATGGCAGCAGCGTACGCGCTATGCAGGACGCCGACGAACTGCGCACCAAAACCCACGAACTCCAGAACCAGACCGAACTGCTGCATGCTGTCACCGACAACACCGAAGCGCATATCCTGCTGCTCGACGAGCAGCAGCAGGTCCTGTTCGCCAACAGCCTCATCGCCAGCACCACCGGTGCCAGACCGCAGGAACTGGTCGGGAATACCCTGACCGCTGTACTGGGACCCGCCAGTGCCGCACCATTGAACAACCTTGTCGAACAGGTGAAGGCTGACAGGAAAACACATCACTATACCCTTGAACTCACGCTCGCCGACCAGACACGGACTTTCCAATGCTCAGCCATCCCTGTCGATCGTGTTGGCAAACGTGACAACGCCATCCTGCTGGTACTGCACGACATCACGGAGCTGCAACAGGCACAGCAAAAACACGCCGAGTTGTTGCGCCGCCTGGTGGCGACCCTCATGCACGTCGTCGACCTGCACGACCCCTACTCGGCCGACCACACGGCACGCATGGTGGAAGTCGCCAACGCGGTGGCTGCCGAGCTGAACCTCGATGACCAACAACGGAAATCCCTGGATCTCGCCGCAAGTCTGGCCAACCTGGGCAAAATATTCGTGCCAAGAGAGGTCCTGACAAAACGCTCGCCGCTGACCGAAGCCGAACAGATGCTGCTACAACGTCATGTCCAGTTTGGCGTGGAGCTGCTCGAGGACCTGGACTTTGATGGCCCGGTACTCGACACCATACGCCAGAAGCAGGAACACATGGATGGCAGCGGCTACCCCGATCACCTGAGTGGCAATGAGATCATCCTGACCGCACGGATACTGGCGGTCGCCAATGCCTTTGTTGCACTGGTCAGCCCGCGCGCCTACCGGCAGGCTGTGAGTATCGAGGACGCACTGGACCAGTTACTGAAGGAAGCCGGCAGCAAGTATGACCGCCACGTGGTTGCCGCCCTCTTCCATGTTGCCGAGAACCGCAGTGACTGGTCGGACTGGGTTGATAATACTGATCAGGACTAAACCAGCCCCGATCAAGTTAGTCATACAGGTAAACAAGTTCGTCATGCCGGCGAAGGCCGGTATCCAGTACACCACCCCCCTGGATTCCGGCCTTCGCCGGAATGACGGAGAGGTCTGTTAACCTTTACTACGACTGCAACCCGCGCAACCGCCGTTGCATATCACGGTGGATCCCCACCAGGCGCTCACGATTTTCAAGGGGCAGGGCATCAAGTGCCTCGACCCGCTCAGCATAGTTGGCCGTCACCACCAGCAGACGTTCCACACACTGCGCCAGGTCTGCACGCCGCAGGCCAATATTGTGCACAAACTGTAGACAGGCTGCCTGCAGCGGATCATCTTTATCAGGGTGTTCACCATATTCCCCGAAGGTCACGGCACACACCATGTTGTGCATACTATAGGCGCGCATGGGTGTCGGGTCGTAGACCGGTGAGAAACAGGCTTCACCAGCCGCACCAATGAGTGACAGGTTCTCGAGGTGAAGATCGCCATTCCCTGTCAACAGGGCCAGTAACAGACGCT
>JALVCM010000497.1 GCA_027010005.1 Thiohalobacter sp. | reverse complement strand
GGCCTGGAAGAAGCTGAATACATTGACAATATTCGGGTGCTTGAGGGTGGCCAGGGTGCTGGCTTCCTGGAAAAACAGTTTACGGCCGCGCACAAAGCGTGCCTCGGTGCCGGCGTCACGCGCCTGAACCTGGCCGTCACGGCCCCGGCAGGCCAGCTTGTTGGGGATATATTCCTTGATCACCACGCGCTGGTCGTCGCGCAGGTTGCGGGCAAGGTAGACCACGCTGAAGCCGCCGCCGCCGAGCGGTTTTTCCAGCTTGTAACCATCCAGGCAGGTGCCGGGTTTGAGGCTGTCTAGCTTTTTACGCATGATCCTCTAGACTGTGCGCGATGCAGGTTGGGTGTTTTCGTGAAATCATTCACAAAAACAGGTTGTTGCGAATCCAGTATAGCGGCAGAGAAAGGGAGTGACTTGAGATGATACGCAGTATGACAGCGTTTGCCCGGGTGGACGGCGAGGTGGAAGGTGCCGAGCTGGCCTGGGAGTTGCGCTCGGTGAATCACCGTTACCTGGAATGCTTTGTCCGCCTGCCCGAGGAACTACGCGCGCTGGAGCCCAAAGTGCGTGAACGGGCTGGTGTGCGGCTGGGCCGCGGCAAGCTGGAATGTGCACTGCGGCTGCGCCTTTCCAGCCAGGCCGCGGCGGCTATCGCGCTTGATGATGAGCGGCTGCAGGCCCTGCTTGGGGCCTGTCGCGAGGTGGAAATACGCTCCACAGAGGCCAGCTCGCCGGGCGTCATGGATTTGCTGCGCTGGCCGGGCGTGGTCAAGGAGGCGGAGCCGGACCAGAAGCCGGTACAGGAAAAAGCTCTGCAACTGTTTGAAGAAGCCCTCGACCAGCTGATCGCGACCCGCGAACGCGAGGGCGAGCAGATTCGTCAGCTGTTGCTGACGCGTCTCGATGGTATCGAGGAGCAGGTACGCAAGGCTCGCCAGCGTCTGCCCGAAGTGCGCGAGCGGCTGCGTGAGAAACTGCTGGCGCGGCTGGAAGAGTTACAGGCGAAGGTGGACAACGACCGCATCGAGCAGGAACTGGTGATGCTGGCGCAGAAGATGGATGTCGATGAAGAGCTCGACCGCCTCGAAGGCCATGTGACCGAGACGCGCCGCGTGCTGGAGCGTGACGAACCGGTCGGCCGGCGGCTGGATTTTCTCATGCAGGAGTTCAACCGCGAGGCGAACACGCTGGGCTCGAAATCCGCTGACAGTGATACCACCGCGGTTGCTGTGGAACTAAAAGTGTTGATCGAACAGATGCGCGAGCAGGTGCAGAATGTGGAATAAACGGTCATCATTGAATAAACCGTCATAATGCAAATCAACCGTCATACCGGCGCAGGCCGGTATCCAGCTCTCTGAAACCACTGGATTCTGGCGTGCGCCAGAATGACGAAGGAAAGCGAATACTCAGATACAGGACCCGCCCAAGTATGTCACAAGGTACCCTTTATATAATCTCCGCCCCTTCCGGTGCCGGCAAGACCAGCATGGTCAAGGCCCTGCTGCAGCGCCTGCCGGACGTGAAGGTGTCCGTGTCCCACACCACCCGCGCCCCGCGCCCGGGCGAACAGGACGGGGTGGATTACCATTTTACCGACAAGGCCGAGTTTGAGCGGCTGGTCGAGGCTGGTGAGTTTCTCGAATATGCGCAGGTGTTCGACAATTATTACGGTACCCGCCGTGCCACGCTGGAGCAGGAGCTCGAAGCCGGGCGTGACGTGATCCTGGAGATCGACTGGCAAGGGGCGCGGCAGGTGGCCAGTGCCGCACCCGGGGCGGTCAAGATCTTTATTCTGCCGCCCAGCGCGGCGGCATTACGCGAACGGCTGTCCGCGCGTGGCCAGGACAGTGAGGACATCATCGAGCGGCGCATGCGCGATGCCATTAGCGAAATGTCACACTATGACGAATATCATTACCTTATATTTAATGATGATTTCGAGGTGGCGGTGGGTGAGTTGCAGGCCATATTCGTCAGCCGCCGCCTGCGGCTCGAAGTGCAACGGGAACGTCACGCCGATGTTCTGGCGGGGTTGCTGGAATCAGGCGACTGATTCGCGTACACTTGCGCGTCCTTATTAGCGGATATCTGGCAAACACAGCATGGCACGAGTTACTGTAGAAGATTGTCTCGACAAGGTTGATAACCGTTTTCAGCTGGTTCTGGTGGCGACCAAGCGCGCCCGTCAGCTGGCCAGGGGCGCCGAGCCGTTCGTGGAGTGGGAGAACGACAAGCCCACGGTAGTGGCTTTGCGTGAAATTGCCGAGGACTACATCACACCGGCCATTCTCGATGAAAAACCCGAGGATACCGAGGCCGCGGAGGTGGAAATGGGTGAAGCCCTGACCGCTGTGGACGAGCAGAGCGATACCATCGCCACGGCAAAGCCCACGGACACCCCCGAAGCCTGATATTCCGCAACAATCAGAACGCAATACAAAAAAAGCCGCAACGGGTCACCCGCTGCGGCTTTTTTGCGTCTGGCGCCGTGCAGGCGCGGGGTATTTCGCCTATGATCTTTGCGCGACATTCCAACCGGAAAACCACAGACGATACATGGCGACCCCGCTGACAAAACCGGTACCCGATGCACAGCGCTTTCTGATCAGCGACCTGTGCGACCTGCTGGAAACCTATCTCGACAGGGAGCAGGTCAGCGAGGTATACCGCGCCTACCTGCTGGGTGCCGAGGCGCACGAGGGCCAGCATCGCAAATCCGGTGAGCCGTATATCTACCACCCGGTGGCGGTGGCGCGCATCCTCGCCGAGATGCACATGGATCCACAGAGCATCATTGCCGCGATCCTGCACGATGTTATCGAAGACACCAGCATTGCCAAGGAACTCATCGAGCAGGAGTTCGGCGAGGAAGTGGCCGAGCTGGTGGACGGTGTCAGCAAACTCACCCAGATCAAGTTCGAAAGCCAGGCCGAGGCGCAGGCGGAGAACTTCCGCAAGATGATGCTGGCCATGGTGCGCGATATCCGCGTTATTCTCGTCAAGCTCGCCGACCGCCTGCACAACATGCGCACACTCGGTGTGATGCGTGCCGACAAGCGTCGCCGTATTGCCCGTGAAACCCTGGAAATCTATGCCCCTATCGCCAACCGGCTGGGTATGAACCAGATCCGCCTGGAGCTGGAAGAGCTGGGCATGGCAGCACTCTACCCGATGCGTTACCGGGTGCTGTCCGAGGTGGTCAAAAAGGCGCGTGGTAACCGCAAGGAAATTCTCAACAAGATCGAGTCGGCGATCCAGCAACGGCTCGACGAGGAAAACCTCCACTGCCGGTTGCAGAGCCGTGAAAAGCATATCTACAGTCTGTACAAGAAAATCCGTGACCGGGTGGGTTCGTTCAACGAAGTCTTCGACGTATATGCCTTCCGCATTATCGTCGATGATGTGGATACCTGTTACCGCGTACTGGGTATGATGCACAATCTTTACAAGCCGGTACCCGGAAAATTCAAGGACTACATTGCCATCCCCAAGGCCAACGGTTACCAGTCCCTGCATACCGTGCTGTTTGGTCCCTACGGGGTGCCGGTCGAAGTACAGATACGTACCGAGGATATGGAGCGTGTGGCGGAATCCGGTATTGCCGCACACTGGTTATACAAGAGCAGTGAAAACTCGGTTGGCGCCAACAATGCACAGACACGCGCGCGCGAGTGGTTGCGTGAACTGCTGGAAATGCAGCGCAATGCCGGCAACTCGCTTGAGTTTCTCGAGAACGTCAAGATCGACCTGTTCCCCGACGAGGTCTATGTGTTTACCCCGGCCGGTGACATTCTCAACCTGAAACGCGGCGCCACGGCTGTGGACTTTGCCTATGCCGTGCATACCGATGTCGGCAACACCTGTATTGCCGCCAAGATCGACCGCCGCCTTGCACCGTTGCGTACGCCGTTGCTGAACGGGCAGACGGTCGAGGTGATTACTGCCACCGGAGCACACCCCAACCCGGCCTGGCTGAATTTTGTGGCTACCGCCAAGGCGCGTTCCAATATTCGGCATTACCTGAAGAACCTGCAGAATGATGAGGCCGCGGAGCTGGGCAAGCGCATGCTCGACAAGGCGCTGCAGGGGCTGGGCAGTGCCCTGCAGGAAATACCCGATGCCGAACTCTCGCAGGTGGTCGAGGAATTCGGTTTTGATTCCTGTGACGCCCTGTGTGCCGATATTGGCCTGGGTAATCGCGCTGCCATGCTGGTGGCGCGTCGGCTGGTGCCGGCTGAGGAAGGGGATGAGGCCACCCAGGACGACAGGCACAGCCAACCGCTGGCCATTCGTGGCACCGAGGGGATGGTCGTGCACTTTGCGCGTTGCTGTCGTCCGATCCCCGGCGATAACATCGTTGGCTTTATCAGTACCGGACGCGGGCTGGTGATTCATACCGAGACCTGTAACAACCTGACGGATTACCGCAACCGTCCCGACAAGTGGATCGATGTGGAATGGCAGCCGGATATCGAGGGTGAATTCCCGGCGGAGGTTCGGGTGGATGTCACTAACCAGAAAGGCGTGCTGGCGACCATCGCCGCAGAAATTTCCGAGCTGGAATCGAATATCGAAAATGTATCGATCGAGGAGCGCGACGGCCTCGATACGGCACTCAACTTTACCCTGACGGTGCGCGACCGCCAGCACCTGGCGCGTGTCATGCGGGGCATCCGCAAGTTGCCGGCGGTGATGCGCATCACGCGAACCAAACACTGAGGAGACAGCATGCAACGCAAGGTGATTCATACCGACAGGGCGCCACAGGCGATCGGAACCTATTCACAGGCCGTGCAGTGTGGCGATACGGTTTACCTGTCCGGCCAGATACCGCTGGTGCCCGACACCATGGAGATGGTGGAAGGCAATATGGAAGCGCAGATCCGGCGTGTGTTTGATAACTTGTCCGCGGTGGCGGAAGCGGCCGGTGGTACGCTGGCTGACATCGCCAAACTGAATATTTTTCTTACTGACCTGGGACACTTTCCGCTGGTAAACCAGGTGATGGCGGATTACTTCCAGGAACCTTACCCGGCGCGTGCCGCCGTGGGTGTGGCATCTTTGCCCAAGGATGCCGCGGTCGAGATGGATGCGATACTGGTACTGAATGGCTGAACCACGGGCAAGGCAGGAGGCTATGCTCGACGAAACACCGGTTGTCACACTGCGTGGCGTGGGGCCGAAGTCGGCAGAAAAGCTGGCGGCCTTCGGGATCGAAACGGTCCAGGATGTGTTGTTCCACCTGCCGCGACGCTACGAGGACCGCACCCGTGTGGTGCCTCTCGGCAGTCTGCGTCCCGGCGACCATGCCGTGGTGGAAGTCAGCGTTGACCTGGCCGAGGTCAAGTTCGGCCGGCGGCGCAGTTTGCTGGTCCGGGTCAGCGACGGAACCGGCTCGCTGATATTACGCTTTTTCCATTTCAGCAAGGCACAACAGGTCGGCTTCGAGCGGGGTGCACACCTGCGCCTGTACGGGGAAGTGCGGCGTGGCCCGGCCTCGCTGGAGATGGTGCACCCGGAGTATCAGCGCCTTGCCGAAAATGACAGTCTGCCCACCGAAGACCGTTTGACGCCCGTATACCCGACCGGTGACGGCATTCATCAACTTACGCTACGTAATCTCAGCGAGCAGGCACTGGCCATGCTCGACGACACCAATCTCCCCGAGTGGTTGCCGGATGCACTGCGTGACTCGATGGGGCTTTCAGACCTGCAGGAGGCTCTGCGTTATGTGCACCGGCCACCGGTTGGCGCGGACCTCGCCGCCCTGGAAGCCGGCACCCACCCGGGCCAGCAACGCCTGGCGTTTGAAGAAATGCTCGCACACCATCTGAGCCTGCGTGCCGTGCGCCAGCGTGCCACCCGCCTGCAGGCACCTGCACTGACCGACGGTGATGACCTGATGCAACAGTTTCTGCGCCAGCTGCCATTTTCCCTGACGGGTGCACAGCAGCGTGTCGTCAGGGAAATCACGCACGACCTGGCGCAGCCACACCCCATGATGCGCCTGGTGCAGGGTGATGTGGGTTCCGGTAAAACGGTGGTCGCGGCGATTGCCGCCGTGCACGCGCTGGCCAGTGGCTACCAGGTCGCGGTGATGGCACCTACTGAACTGCTGGCGGAGCAGCATTTTGCCAATTTCCGGCACTGGTTCGATGCACTGGGTATTTGCACCGGCTGGCTGTCGGGCCGGGTCAAGGGCAAGGCACGTCGAGAACTGATGGAGGCAATGCAGTCCGGGGCGTTGCGGTTGCTTATCGGTACCCACGCACTGTTCCAGGATGACGTCACGTTTAACCGGCTGGGACTGGTCATTATCGATGAGCAGCATCGCTTTGGTGTGCACCAGCGCCTTGCCTTGCGCGACAAGGGGCGCGAGAAACGCCTGGTACCGCACCAGCTGATCATGACGGCGACGCCGATCCCGAGGACACTGGCCATGGCCCTGTATGCCGATCTGGACAGTTCGGTGATCGACGAGTTACCACCGGGGCGGACACCGGTGCAAACCGTGGCACTGGCGGAAAGCCGTCGTGCCGAGGTTGTGCAGCGTGTGCAGGAAGCCTGTCGCGATGGCCGTCAGGCCTACTGGGTGTGTACGCTTATCGAGGAGTCGGAGTCACTGCAATGCCAGGCGGCGGAAGATACAGCAGCGCAACTGGCTGAGGCGTTGCCGGAGCTGAAGGTTGAGCT
>JALVCM010000496.1 GCA_027010005.1 Thiohalobacter sp. | reverse complement strand
CGGATCTGGTTGATGAAGATCACCAGCGTGTTGGAGCGCTTGATGTTGCCCGTCAGCTTGCGTAGCGCCTGCGACATCAGCCGGGCGTGCAGACCCATGTGCGAATCGCCCATATCACCCTCGATCTCGGCCTTGGGCGTCAGTGCGGCCACCGAGTCGACCACCACGATATCCACCGCGCCGGAGCGTACCAGCATATCGGTGATCTCCAGCGCCTGCTCACCGGTATCCGGCTGCGAGACCAGCAGGTCATCGATCTGTACCCCCAGCTTTTCTGCGTAAGCCGGGTCCAGTGCATGCTCGGCGTCGACAAAGGCCGCTGTGCCACCGGCCTTCTGGCATTCGGCTATCGCCTGCAGGGTCAGAGTGGTTTTACCGGAAGACTCCGGGCCGTAGATTTCAACCACGCGACCACGCGGCAACCCACCGACACCCAGCGCCACGTCCAGCGCCAGCGAGCCGGTTGACACCACGTCCACGTCGCGCACCGCGCTCACATCGCCCATGCGCATGACCGAACCCTTGCCAAACTGCTTCTCAATCTGACCGAGTGCTGCGCTGAGTGCCTTGCGTTTGTTATCGTCCATCGTCTTCTCCCGACAGTTGCATCTTCAAGAACACGGACCCCGGGGCGGGCTTTCCGCGGCAACCGGGCGTCTCCCGGTTGAATGACAGGCAGTATGCCGCATACCACTGTAAAAATAAACAGTAGTCTTTCTGACCCGTGTCAGCCCCTCCTGACAGGCCACCGGGTCACCCGATTACAGTGCCCAGCGCTCGAGGATGACATAACGCACCCCGTCGGGGGTCGACACCGATTCGACCAGCACAAAATCATCCACCGCCCAGCGGATCACTTCCGGTATCGCAGCAGTAACCGGTTTTTTCGCCTTGCGTGAGAGTGTTACGTGGGGAACAAAAGGTCGTGTCTCAGCTTCGATACCACAGGCTTCCAGCGCACGGTTCAGGCTGCTGACCAGTCCACTGAGTGCTGCCGGCGGTGCCGAGGTGCCCAGCCACTGGATACGCTTGCGCTCAAAGCCACCGTAGCGGTCCAGAACCAGGCCAAAAGGCTCGCCCTGCACCTGCCCGGCGACATCACGGAAGCACTGCAGCGCGGCCTCATCCTGCATACCGAGGAAGCGTAATGTCAGGTGCAGGTTAGCTTCCGCAACCGGGCGCTTGCACACCGCGTGCGCCGCTGCCGCTATCTGCGCCCGTACGGTGTCGTCCGGCCACAGGGCAAAAAACAGCCGGTGTTTCTGTTCTGCCTGTTCACCTTGCACCGCTGGCTTAGCCGGGTTTGCCGTTTCCATTATCCAGTTGTCCCAGCAACCCCTGCAGGGCCGCCGCAACGGCCTGGCGACGCACCATCTCCCGATCACCCTCGAAATGGTAGAGCGCTGCCTGACGCCAGTTGTCCGGGCCGGCCCAGGCCATCCAGACCGTGCCAACCGGCTTGTCCACCGTACCGCCGCCCGGCCCGGCGATACCACTGATCGCCAGCGACCACTGGGCCGCACTGTGTGCCAGCGCGCCATCCGCCATTTCCCTGACTGTCGCCTCGCTGACGGCGCCGTGGGCCTCCAGGGTTGCC
>JALVCM010000495.1 GCA_027010005.1 Thiohalobacter sp. | reverse complement strand
TTGCGCCTCGAAGTCCTCTGTTTCACGCAGATTCAGAATGGCGTTTTCGATGGCATCGATGCGCGAAGGTAGTTCGAGGACATAGGTATCACGCAGTTGCTGGAGAAGTTGCTCGGCTTTGCTGGGGGATGCACCCGACGGCATACAAGGCTCCCGGAGAATGATTGTGTCGATAAAAGTCTAGTCGCCACCAGTGGCGCCCGTCAGGCGCAGCGGGGGAGTCTGGCGGTGCAGGAACCAGCGGTTCATGACCATGTGGCGGATGAACCAGCGCATGCCCAGCAGCCGCTGGCCAAGGAAACGCACCAGCCACTCCGGCAGGCGGTCGGTAAAGGTGGTCTGCCCGCGCGTGCCAAGGTGCTGTTGCAGGTGCCGCGCATAAGCGGCCAGTGCGTCAGCGGTATAGTCACCGTTACAGGCCTGGATCACTTCGGCGGCAATCAGCGCCGACTCGATGGCGGGACGGATCCCCTCGCCGCTTTGTGGATAGGCCAGCCCGGCGGCGTCGCCGATGAGCAGGGCGCCGTCGCGTACCAGTTCGCGTTGTGCGTGGGGGTAGAGCAGGTAGGCATGACCCTGGAAGCGGCCAGGCAATTCAGCGGGGATCTTGCCTGCCTCGCGCAGGAAGTCACAGAAGGCCTGCACGTGCTCGCTGAGACGGTGGTTGTCCTCGCGGCCGAGGCCAATATTGAGGTAGTCGCCCTTGCGCACCACCCAGCCATAGCCCTTGAGATCCGTGCAGAAGAACAGCTCGGGAACCTCCGCCTGCACCGGGCAGGCACGCGCCTGCTCGGGACTCATGGCAAATTCGATCTCCTGGGCGCGCACTGCAACCTCGGTGGAACCAGGACGCGCGGCAAACACGTGACGTGCCACCGGGCAGAAGTGTCCGCCGGCACCCACCAGCAGGCGGCAGCGGTACTCGCCATTGACGACATATGCCGCGCCATCGCGTTCGACGGACTTGACCGCCTCACCTTCGTGCACGGTGGCGCCACTGCGGCGCAGCAGGTAGTGATCGAATTCGCAACGACGAATGCCGTAGCTGATGGCATCACCGCTGTAGCTGGCCTCGATCTCACGCCCACCCATGAGGCTGACACGGAAACCGTGGACCGGCTGGAGCAGGTTGTCACGGCGGTAATCGTCCAGGTCCAGCTCCAGCTCGCTGACCACGGCTGGCGTCACCCAGCCGGCGCAGACCTTGTCGCGCGGCCAGGTGGCCTTGTCGAGTACATGCACATGGAGGCCGTGCTGATGTAAGGCCCGGGCCAGCGTCGCGCCCGCCGGCCCACCGCCGACGATGAGGACATCACATTCCGTCATGAAGCATGACTGCTATTCATAAAGGTGCTTACGCGACCAGGGCAGGTCGTGGCGCTCCGGTCCGCTGAACACGACCTGGAAGAGCTGCAGCTCGTTGGTGGTAAACGCCGCGATGGAACCGGCCAGATAGAGACGCCAGGCACGTACAAAGTTCTCGTCGAAGGATTCGCGGATGGTATCCAGGTTGTCCTCGTAGCGTTCCAGCCAGTGGCGCAGCGTCTTCGCGTAATGCAGGCGCAGGTTCTCCACGTCCTGCACGGCGAATTCGTGTGGCTCG
>JALVCM010000494.1 GCA_027010005.1 Thiohalobacter sp. | reverse complement strand
TGGCAATGACAGCCGCAGCCTTGTTTTTACGCAGTCTGTGCAGGTTCTCCGGCAGCAGGGCAGGACCCATGGCCCCCAGGCGATTTTCGCCGTGGCAGCGGGCGCAGTGTGACCTGAAGAGCTGGTGTGCGCCCGTTGCGCTATCGGCCTGTGTCAGGCCCGACGCCAGTAGCAGCAGCGTTATGCAGGTAAAGAGGAATTGCTTCAACTCGCCCGCCTTACAGTCCGCACTTCGAGTCCCGCCGGTTCCGGCTTGTCGTCAGCATATTCTGCTTCGCTGATACCCAGTTCCTCGTCATCCAGGTAACAGGCCGGGTCTTCCCACCAGGGGTCGCCGGTCAGCTGGAAGGCACGTACGCGGGTGTTGCCACCGCAGATGTCCTGGTGGTGGCATACCCGACAGCGGCCCTTCAACGGGCGTGGTGAGCGTTTCAGCCCGTCCATCAACGGGTCACTGCGGTCCTGCCAGATTTCAGAAAACGGCCTTTCCTTTACATTGCCCAGGTTGTAGTTCCACCAGAAGGTGTCGGGGTGCACGTTGCCGAGGTTGTCGATGTTGGCGATATTGACCCCGGACGCGTTACCGCCCCACTGCACCAGGCGTTTGTGCAGGTAGTCATACTGTTCCGGCAGGTTGCGTTTTACCCACTGCAACAGGTAGACCCCGTCCGCATCGTTGTTGCCGGTGACATACTCGGTCTGGCGGCCGGCCTGGATATCGGCCCAGCAACGCTCGAACAGCTGGTCCATGACCTGGCGGGTCGTCTGGTGGACGACATCGGAACGCCGGTTGCGGTTACCGCGCCCGCCATAGTTCAGGTGCGAGACGTACAGCTTGTCGACCTGTTCCTCGCGCATGACATCCAGCAGCAGAGGCAGCTCGTGGGCGTTATCCTGGGTCGGGGTAAAACGCATACCTACCTTGATGCCGGCTTCGCGGCACAGCCGGATGGCGTACATGGAGGCGTCGAAGGCGCCTTCCTTCTGCCGGAAACGGTCGTGCGTTTCACGGATGCCGTCGATGCTGATGCCGACATAGTCGTAGTGCATAGCGGCGATATCGGCGATATTATTCTCATCGATCAGGGTGCCGTTGGTGGACAGGCCGACATAAAAGCCTTTGTCCTTTGCGCGCCGTGAGATATCGAAAATATCCGGGCGAAGCAAGGGCTCACCCCCCGACAGGATCAGTACCGGCACGCTGAAGTCGCGCAGGTCGTCCATGACACCGAATACTTCCGGCGTGGACAGTTCGCCGGGGAAGTCGATGTCCGCGGAGATGGAGTAACAGTGTTTGCAGGTCAGGTTACAGCGCCGTACCAGGTTCCAGATCACCACCGGGCCCGGCGGCTGGCGCGAAACCGGGTTGTCCAGCGGCTGAACGAGTTCCTTCATGTACTGTGATATGCGGAACATATCAGCCTCCTATTCTCAGGCCGGTTTTTTTAAGGATACGGGTGCTGAACAGGACATCATGGCTGCGTGCACGGTCACCCAGCAGGTCGGCAATTTTTTCAACTTCATCCAGGACTTCCTTGCGGTCGTGCCCGTGCACCATGGCGAACAGGTTATAGGGCCAGTCCGGCAGGTGCCGGGGGCGCTGGTAGCAGT
>JALVCM010000493.1 GCA_027010005.1 Thiohalobacter sp. | reverse complement strand
GCCGAGGGTGAGCAGGCCTGTGGCGAAACCGGGCCCGGCCGTATGCTGGAGCCTGCAGAACTCGTTACCCGCCTGTCCGACAGTTTTTCCAGCGGCCTGCTGGCCGGAGTCCGGGTCGTTGTGACGGCCGGCCCGACGCGTGAACCCATCGACCCGGTGCGTTACCTGACCAACCGCAGTTCCGGAAAGATGGGCTATGCCGTCGCCGAAGCGGCGCGCGAGGCCGGTGCCAACGTTGTGCTGATCACTGGCCCGACGGCACTCGAAGCGCCAGCCGGTATGAAGACTCTCCGTGTGGAGAGTGCGGCAGAAATGCTGCAGGCCGTACAGGGGCAGCTGGCTTCCTGTGACCTGTTTATCGGTACCGCAGCAGTGGCGGACTACCGACCTGCGGAGCCTGCGACGAGCAAGATCAAGAAGCAGGCACAGACACTGTCGTTGTCCCTTGAACCCGTGACGGACATCCTTGCCAACGTGGCGCAAGGCAAGCCACGGCCATTCTGCGTGGGCTTTGCTGCCGAGACGGAAGACCTGTTGTCCGCAGCACAGAAGAAACGCATGTCCAAGGGCGTGGAGTTGATCGCTGCCAACCGGGTCGGTGACGGGTTGGGGTTCGACACTGATGACAATGAACTGCTGCTGGTCTGGGAAGGCGGCAGCAGGACGCTCGAAAGAGCACCCAAATCCCGGCTGGCCCGCCAGCTGGTACAACAGATTGCCGCGCTGTATGCCGGTAATGGAACAACACAGGAACATCATGCAAAGCATTCAGCTTAAAATTCTCGACCCGCGCATTGGCGCGGAATATCCCTTGCCCGACTATGCCACCGACGGTTCCGCCGGCATGGACCTGCGCGCCTGTATCGACACTGCGCTGGTGCTGGAACCGGGCGCGACCGAGCTGATCCCGACCGGCATGGCAATGCACATCAGTGACCCGTCGCTGGCCGCCGTTTTATTGCCCCGTTCCGGGCTTGGCCACAAACATGGCGTGGTGCTGGGTAACCTGGTCGGCCTGATCGATTCGGATTACCAGGGCCAGTTGTATGTGTCCTGCTGGAACCGGGGTGACACGCCGTTCACAGTCGAGCCGGGTGAGCGAATCGCGCAGATGGTATTCGTGCCGGTTGTGCGCGCAGCGTTTGAAGTTGTTGAAGAATTTGTCGATAGTGAGCGTGGGGCCGGCGGTTTTGGGCATACCGGTCGTGCCTGACAGAACAATGCACAGTGAAATACCAATCAGGAATTGTTGATGAAATTACCGTTTCGATCGGAGAAGGGTAAGGACAAGCCGGTCAAGGCCGCAGCCGCAAAAGATGCCGGTAGAAAAAAACTGGCTAAACTGAGCTTGCGCAGCCAGATGTTGTTACTGATGCTGGCGGGTGTGCTGCTGGCAGCCCTGCCGCCACTGGTTGTCTATATGCAGACCGAATTCCTGCTCCGCGATGCGGGACGGCAGAACGCGGAACAGGTTGCCGGCTTGCTGGCCGGTGACGTTCAACAGTGGATTGATGGCCAGGCTGCGATGGTCGAGCGCGCGGTGAACAGTCCCGATCTGGCCCGACTCATGGAGCAGGGTGACGAAACAGCCATCGCCCGGCAGGCGGAACAGCT
>JALVCM010000492.1 GCA_027010005.1 Thiohalobacter sp. | reverse complement strand
AACATTCATGCGCGGATTCATGGAAGAAAACGGGTCCTGGAAAATAATCTGGAATTCGGAACGCCGCTTGCGCAGGGCCTCACCCCGTAACTCTGTCAGTTCGGTGCCTTCGAAATGTACCGAGCCGCCGGTCGGCTTCAACAATTGAAGGATACCCTTGCCGGCGGTGGTCTTGCCGCAACCGGACTCGCCGACCAGTGCCACGGTTTTACCCCGGGGGATGGACAGGCTGACGCCGTCAACGGCGCGCACATAACCCACCGTACGCCGGAACAGGCCTTTCTGAATCGGGAAATATACCTGCAGATTACGGGTTTCCAGCAGTTCGTCGCCTGCCCCCGCCGCCAGGGTTACGGCTTTTTCGACGACGCTGTCCGGCCGGGAAGCCTCGGCATCCGGCACGCTGGCTGTCGGGTCGGCAAGATGGCAGCGCATACCGCGGCCGCCCGCCTCATCAAACCAGCGCGGTGCTTCCTGCCGGCAGAGCTCCCAGGCACGATCACAACGCTCGGCAAAGCGACAGGCATGAAACACCTGGTTAAGCGGCGGCACGGTACCGGGTATCACCGTGAGGCGCTGGTCGCGTTTGCTGCTGTCGGGCAACGCTGCAAACAATCGCTGACTGTAGGGGTGATGTGGGTCCTTGTAGAAAGCATCCCGTGGCGCCTGCTCGATGATCTGACCGGCATACATGACGGCCACGTGGTCCGCCATACCGGCAACCACACCAAGGTCGTGTGTGATCAACAATACGGCCATGCCGCGTTCACGTTGCAGCTTTGCGATCAGCTCCAGCACCTGTGCCTGGATGGTGACATCCAGCGCAGTGGTCGGCTCGTCGGCAATCAGCAGGTCCGGGTCACCGGCCAGCGCCATGGCAATCATGACGCGTTGTTTCATGCCGCCGGACAGCTGGTGGGGATACTCATCATGGCGCCGCGCGGCATCGGGGATACCGACGGCATCAAGCAGGCGTACGACCTCCTGCCGCGCCGCAGTACCTTCCAGCCCCTTGTGCAGCGCCAGGCTCTCGCTGATCTGCGCACCGATGGTCATCACCGGGTTGAGTGAAGTCTGTGGCTCCTGGAAGATCATGGCAATGCGCGCACCGCGTACACGGCGCATGCCGGACTCCGGTAACGCCAGCAGTTCTTCGCCATCGAGCCTTACCGACCCGCCGGTGATCTCGCCGGCGGGCTGCGGCAGCAGGCGTAACAGTGACAGTGCGGTCATGGACTTCCCGCAGCCGGATTCTCCGAGCAGGGCAAAGGTTTCGCCACGTGCAATGCTGAAACTGATACCGTCCACAGGACGCACCGCGTTGTCGCCGGTACCGAGCCGGACTTTCAGGTCTTTGACTTCGAGTAATTTTCGGGTCATGGGTTATCGCCGCATTCTTGGGTCAAAGGCATCGCGTACCGCGTCGGAAAACAGGTTGGCCGCCAGTACCAGGGTAAACATGAAACCGAAGGCGGCCAGCAGTGACCACCACACCATGGGTTCGCGCGCCATCTCCAGCCGCGCGCGGTTGATCATGTTGCCCCAGCTCAGGGTGGTCGGGTCGACACCGACGCCGACGTAGGACAGGACCGCTTCAGCCAGCACCAGGCCGCTAAAATCG
>JALVCM010000491.1 GCA_027010005.1 Thiohalobacter sp. | reverse complement strand
GCAAGGGGTCTGCCAGATCGATGACCTTGCCGATGCGGTCCAGCGAACCGTCCGTGTGGCGGACAATATCCTTTGCGCCGGAAGCCAGCAGCGAATACAGGCTTTCCATCGGTAACGGGTTTCCATCGGCACCCCGGTCAAAGCGCTCCACCGCCAGCGCCGGCAGTCCACCGACTTCCGCAAACCAGTAACGCGGCGTCTGGAAACCGGCCTCGCGATGCAGGTCGAGCGCCAGCGCCTCGAGTGCGACAAGCCCGGGGTAAGCCTGGGTGCGTTCGATCTTGAGTACCACATCGATACGGTCATCACGCGCAATACGGTTCGGCAGACTGATGCGGCCATCCCAGCCCCCGGCCGGTATTGCCACCAGTAACTTGGGGATTGCGCCACCGACCGAAGGTGTCGGCCCCAGGCTTTCGAGAATAAACCGCGCATCCGCATCCAGCCAGGAAATCATGTCCTTGAGCGAAAATCCGAAGCGTTCACCGATCGGTACCAGCGGACCACTGTCGTCGCTGGTGTACCAGCGCTGTGCAGCCTCGTCATCGGGAAATACGTCGACATGACCGATACCACCGTGACCGGTATGTGCCAGCAGGGCAAGGTCCGCCTCAAAACCACTGCCCGGCTCGACACCTTTCTCACGCAGGAATGCCAGCATCAGCTTGCGCTGGAAGTTCTGTTCGTCAGCGGGGGGAATCAGTGCACGGAAGCGTGGATGTAATGATCCACTCTGGTGGTGGACAATGGTCGTATCGGCAAACAGTCGTGGCGAATAGACCAGGCTCAGGCCGGGGATGCCAGTCTCTGTAAAAGCTGCTGCGTAGGAAAAGCGCGCATCGGTGTCCGTAACATAGAGACTACCCATCTTTACCGGCGACCCGCCGGCACGTGTCCAGATACTGAGCTGTACATCCTGCATCAGAACAGATCTCCACGCGTCAGTTTTTCCGTAAAATCACTGTCCGGTATCAACGTCAGCCTGAGCCCCACAGCACCGGCCAGCCTTGCCAGCGTGGCGAGATCCGCCCGCCCGGTGCGTTTAATACGGGAAATACTGGAATCCGGCACGGAAGCACGCTCGGCCAGTTCACCCTGCGACCAGCCACGGTCCCGTGCCTGACAAAGAATATCCTGCATCAGACCAGCCACCACGGTGTCATGTTTTTCAAGCGATATTGTCATATATGGCAAGTATAGCGCAGATTTACACTTGTCAATACCGACAAAACTAACAATATTTCTACATTAATTAGCGCAATCGACAATTAAAAGACCAGTTTCAAGGGGTCAGAGTACTTGAAATTTTCAAATTTCAAGTACTCTGACCCCTTGAAACTATTGAAACTCCTTGAAACGGTTTACCGGGATTGGCGTCGTTCGCGGCGGCGTTGGCGAATTTTGTAGAGCGTCAGTACCGGGCCGGAGATGACGTACAGCAGGAAACCAAAAAACAGCACGCTGGGCGGGTGGCTGGAGATTACGACGAATACCACCACGGTGAGCACCAGCGCCACGAAGGGCACCCGGTTCTTGAAATCGATTTCCTTGAAGCTGTAGTAACGTACATTACTGACCATCAACGCGCCCATGGCGGCAGCCAGCACAGCACCGACCATCCACATATCCTCGCCACTGAGATTGTTGTCTTCACTGAACCAGACCAGGCCGGCCAACACAGCGGCGGCCGACGGACTCGGCAATCCCTGGAAGTAGTGTTTATCAGCACTGCCGACCTGGGTATTGAAGCGCGCCAGGCGCAATGCTGCACCGGCGGTATACACAAAGGCAGACAACCAGCCGAGCTTGTTCCAGATCCAGCCCTGCTCGATCATACTGCGCAATGCCCACTCGAAGATGATCAGTGAAGGGGCAAGCCCGAAGCACACCATATCCGACAGGCTGTCGTACTGGACACCGAATTCACTCTGGGTATTGGTCAGGCGCGCCACACGGCCATCGATACCGTCCATCACCATGGCAACAAAAATAGCAATGGCGGCCGCCTCGAAGTTGTTACTCATGGCCGCCACGATGGCATAAAAACCCGCAAACAAACCTGCCGTGGTAAACAGGTTGGGAAGGAGATAAATCCCCCGACGACGGGGGCGAACCTGCTGTTCTTCGTCCATACTGCTGCCCGGGCGTTATGCCTGTTTGTGGACCAGAGTGGCTATTACATCAGATCCGGCCCGTACGTGCGAGCCAGCCTTGACCTGTACACGACTGTTAGCCGGTAAATAGATCTCGACCTGCCCACCCATCGGAATAGAGCCGCAACGCTGCCCTTGCCCGAGCCGCTCACCAATTCCCACATAACAACGCGGCAGATTGTGCAGCGGGCCACGGTGCATCACGATGACCAGGTCATCATCCTCGTCGGTTTTCAGCCATACACCGTGTGGCCGGTCAGCACCGCCATCGTGGGGTGGTTCCATGACCTTGCCTTCTACCGGGCTGCGCGTGCTGTAGACACCGATATGACTCATATTGATCAGAACGCGGATTGCATCACGATCCAGGTAGGGATCATGAATATTTTCCACGCGGCTCACGACACCATCGGCGGGACTCACAACGGCAAGCGGACTTGCCGGTATATCACGATACGGGTCACGGTAGATAAAGACGATAAACAGGCAAAGCAGCCAGAAGGGTAATGACCATAACCAGCCAACGGCATTTCCGACCACGAAGCCGGCAATGGCAAGCAACAGGAATGGTAACCAGCCGGCGCGGGAAAAATAGGGATAACGGCCTGTCGCCATAGCGTGGGGCTCGGTAAAGGAAAGGGGCTGCAACGCAGCCCCTGTGTTTACGGGTTAGTTGACTTTCTTGTCGACAATCTTGTTATCGCTGATCCAGGACATCATGCCGCGCAATTTCTGGCCGACCTGTTCGATCTGGTGTTCGCGGCCCAGGCGACGTTTGGCTTTCAGCGTCGCGGCACCGGCCTGGTTTTCCAGGATAAACTCACGGGCGAATTCACCATTCTGGATCTCCGTGAGGATACGCTTCATTTCCGCCTTGGTTTCTGCAGTGACAACGCGCGGTCCACGGGTCAGGTCACCATACTCGGCCGTGTTGGAGATCGAGTAACGCATGTTGGCGATGCCGCCTTCGTACATCAGGTCGACAATCAGCTTGAGTTCGTGCAGACACTCGAAGTAGGCCATTTCCGGCGCGTAACCGGCTTCGGTCAGCGTTTCAAAACCGGCCTGTACCAGTGCCGTGGCACCGCCACACAGCACGGCCTGCTCACCAAACAGATCGGTTTCGGTCTCTTCCTTGAAGGAGGTTTCGATCACACCGGCACGACCACCGCCGTTTGCCGAAGCGTAAGACAATGCAATGTCCCTGGCCTTGCCGCTGGCATCCTGGAACACCGCAATCAATGACGGCACACCGGCGCCCTGCGTGTACATGGAACGCACCAGGTGGCCCGGGCCCTTGGGCGCAATCATGATGACATCGAGATCGGCACGCGGCTCAATCTGTTCGTAGTGAATGTTGAAACCGTGGGCAAACGCCAGTGCCGCACCCTTCTTGATATTGGGCTCGATCTTGTCGCGGTACAACTTCGCCTGGTGCTCATCGGGCGCCAGGATCATCACCACATCGGCACCCTTGACGGCGTCTTCTATTGACTTGACGGCCAGTCCGGCATTCTTCGCCTTGGCCTCGGAAATCGAACCTTCACGCAGACCAACCGTTACGTCCACGCCGGAGTCCTTCAGGTTGTTGGCATGCGCATGCCCCTGTGAACCGTAACCGATAATGCTGACCTTCGAACCCTTGATGATGGAAAGGTCTGCGTCCTTGTCGTAATAAATATTTAGTGCCATAGCTCTGTACCCTGACTGGATTTCAAATTTATTCAAACATGCAAGGCGCGTTCACCGCGCGCAATGCCCGTCACACCCGACCGCACCACTTCGATAATGTCGGCCGCGTCAATTGCTTCGATAAAGGCATCCAGCTTGCCGCTGGTGCCGGTAACTTCAATGGTATACAAGGCGTCGGTCACGTCGATGATACGCCCGCGGAAAATATCCGCCATGCGCTTGATCTCCTCGCGCCCCTTGTCCACCGCGCGAACCTTGATCAGCATCATTTCACGCTCGATATGCTCGCCTTCGCACATATCCATCAGCTTCACCACGTCGATCAGCTTGTTCAGCTGCTTGGTGATCTGTTCGATGATCTGGTCGGTGCCGGTGGTCACCAGCGTCATGCGCGACAGCGAAGGGTCTTCGGTCGCCGCCACCGTCAGTGACTCGATGTTATAGCCGCGCGCCGAAAACAGCCCGGCCACCCGCGACAATGCACCCGCCTCGTTTTCCATCAGTATAGAGATGATATGCCGCATGTTTACACCAGTATCATTTCATTCAGGCCGGCGCCGGCCGGGATCATCGGATACACGTTCTCGCTCGGGTCGATCAGGAAATCCATGAATACCAGGCGATCCTTCAGCTTCATGGCTTCCTTCAAGGCACCCTCCACGTCTTCCGGCTTACTGATCTGCATGCCAACGTGTCCGTAGGCCTCCGCCAGCTTGACAAAGTCCGGCAGTGACTCCATGTACGAGCTGGCGTAACGCCCCTGGTAGAAGAACTCCTGCCACTGACGCACCATACCGAGGAACCCGTTGTTCAGGTTAATGATCTTGATCGGCAGACCGTACTGCAGGCAGGTCGACAATTCCTGGATACACATCTGGATACTGCCTTCACCGGTAATACAGGCCACCGTGCTTTTGGGGTGCGCAACCTGCACCCCCATCGCTGACGGCAGACCGAAACCCATGGTGCCCAGTCCGCCGGAATTGATCCAGCGGTTCGGCTTGTCGAACTTGTAGAACTGCGCGGCAAACATCTGGTGCTGGCCCACGTCGGAGGTCACGAAGGCATTGCCCTTCGTCACCTTGTACAGGGTCTCGACCACGGCCTGCGGCTTGATATGCTCGCAGTCGGTGCTGTATTTCAGGCAGTCCATGGCGCGCCATTCGTTGATCTGTTTCCACCAGGCCTTGAGCGCGGCGGCATCCGGCTTTGCCTTGCTGTCTTTCAGCTGGGCGACCATTTCCTTCAGCACCTGGTCGACCGGGCCAACAATCGGCACATCGACGCTGACATTCTTGGAAATACTGGCCGGGTCGATGTCCACGTGAATGATTTTCGCCGTGGGACAGAATTTTTCCACATTGCCGGTGACGCGATCGTCAAAACGCGCGCCGATCGCGATCAACACATCACAGTTATGCATGGACATGTTGGCTTCGTAGGTTCCGTGCATGCCCAGCATACCGACAAACTGCTTGTCGGTCGCCGGGTAGGCGCCAAGTCCCATCAGCGTGTTGGTGATCGGGAAGTTCAGCAACTTTGTCATCTCGACCAGCTGCTTGCTGGCATTACCCACCACCACACCACCACCGGTGTACAGCATGGGGCGCTTCGCCGACAGCATCAGCTCAATCGCTTTTTTGATCTGCCGCGGGTGCCCTTTGGTGACCGGGTTGTAGGAACGCATCTTGATGCGTTTCGGGTAATGGAACTCCGCCTTCAGCGTGCTGACATCCTTGGGTATATCAACCACCACCGGGCCGGGCCGGCCGGTGGTCGCAATATAAAAGGCCTTGCGGATAGTGAGCGCGAGGTCTTTCACATCCTTGACCAGGAAATTGTGCTTCACGCAGGGGCGCGTGATACCGACATTGTCGACTTCCTGAAAAGCATCGTTGCCAATCAGTGCCGTAGGCACCTGGCCACTGAAAACCACCATCGGAATGGAATCCATGTAGGCCGTGGCAATACCCGTTACCGCATTAGTGGCACCGGGACCGGAGGTCACCAGCACCACGCCCGGACGGCCGGTGGAGCGCGCATAACCATCCGCAGCGTGAGCTGCGGCCTGTTCATGGCGCACCAGAATATGTTCAACCTTGTCCTGCTGGTCGAATGCATCATAGATTGGCAACACCGCGCCGCCGGGATAGCCAAACACATGCTTGACCCCCTGCTCTTCGAGGCTGCGTACAAAAATTTCCGCGCCAGTCAGCTCCACCTGTTTCCTCTCCCGGGTGCAGACAAAAATCAAAAAACCAGAAAAAAAGCCCGTATATCGGGCACATGCACAAAAGTGCAGGTTCAGAACTGGCTAATATTGCCACCGTTTCCGGACAGAATCCAGACCTGTTTTAAGCGGAATTGCCTGACCCGCTCAACGTTTTGCTTTCGCTGCCGTGAACCCATTACTTGCCGCACGCGTATCTGCGTGGTAAGTATCTGAAATACGACGACAACCAAGGGGGTTCAGATGATCGCTCGGACACTTATCGGAAGCATCCTGCTGCTGGCCATGGCCGGCGCCCAGGCCGCCATGTACAAATGGAAGGACGCGCACGGCAATACCCAGTTCGGCCAGTTCCCGCCGGCCGGTGTTGAAGCCGAACGCATGAAAGCCCCTCGCACGCCCGCCCCGTCAAACCAGTCCGGTTCCAGCCTGCAGGACCGCGTCAAGGCACTGGAAGAGAAACAGGGGCAGGACAGGGAAAAAGCGCAGATGGAGAAGGAAGAAAAGGAGCGCGCGGCGCAGCTGAAACAGAACTGCGACAACGCCCGGAAAACGGTCCAGTTGCTGGAACGGGGCGGCAACCGCCGTTATCGGATGCCCGATGGCACTGTCAAACGGCTCGACGAGAAGGAAACCCGCCGCCGCATCGATGAATCGAAGAAATATCTCAAGGAGAACTGTTCCTGAGACCCGGCCATGACGGAGGAGACCGACCATGCCCCTGCTGAAAATCCAGACAAACAAGG
>JALVCM010000490.1 GCA_027010005.1 Thiohalobacter sp. | reverse complement strand
GTACCCTCTCGGGCGGCGAAAAACAGCGCGTGGCCATCGCGCGGGCCCTGATCAATGAACCGAAACTGATCCTTGCCGATGAGCCCACCGGCAACCTGGACTCCCGTACCGGTCAGGAAGTGCTCATGATACTGCACGACATCGCCCGCGACGAAGGCCGCGCGGTGGTGCTGGTGACCCACGATCCCCGCGTGGAAGACATGGCCGATCGCGTCCTGTGGCTGGAGGACGGACGCTTGCGGGACCGCCGCGAGGAGCACCGCTGGGCGCGCGACCCGGTGTGCGGCATGAAAGTGGACGAGTGGAGCGCGACCCTGGTCAGCGACTATGCAGACCAGCGTTATTTCTTCTGCTCCCGCCGCTGCAAGGAGCGTTTCGATGCCGCTCCAGCCGAGTGGGTGGACGAGTGAGTCGATGTATCGCCGGGTGCTGGAAAAGCTCGATGACAACCGGTTTGTGATAGGCTGTAAATTCATATTGAGGGCTTGTACAAGGTGGACGAGGAAACCGATCTGCGCTGGATGCGTTATGCGCTGACCCTGGCGCAACAGGCGGCACAACAGGAGGAGGTCCCCGTTGGTGCGGTTATTGTTCGGGATAATGTCGTTATTGGTGAAGGCTGGAACCGTCCTGTCACGACCAGTGACCCAACTGCCCATGCTGAAGTAGTCGCGCTGCGTGATGCGGCAACCCGCATTGGCAACTACCGCCTGACCGGTGCCACCCTCTACGTCACCCTGGAACCCTGCCTGATGTGTGCCGGTGCAATGGTTCATGCACGTATCGGCCGGCTGGTGTTCGGCGCCTGTGATCCCAAACGGGGTGCCATTAACAGTACAACGCATGCCTTTGAAACACAGGGTCTGAACCATCGGGTCGAGCTGGAAGGTGGTGTACTGGCGGAGGAGAGTGCGGCCCTGTTACAGGGATTTTTTCGCGTGCGGCGTGGAGAGTAAAACTTCTTCTGCGTATCTGTTACGCTGGTTGCAGATGGCTGGATAGTTTGTTCCCGGTATTGTTTCAAGGAGGAAACAATGCGTATTTTTCCCTGTGTCGTCACTTTTGTCCTGATTGTCGTGGTTTGTCCGGTTTCTGCCTCGCGTACATCTGTCTATCGGTGTGTGCAGGCAGATGGCCATGTCAGTTACCAGCAGATTCGTTGCCACTTTGAAGACAGTCCGATGGTACTCAAAGACAGGCCAAGCGGCTGGTCACCCTTGCGCCCGGGCGAACAGGCGCTGCTCGATCGTTACCGTAAAAGAGATGCGGAACGGCGCCGCAAGCCATTGGCAGAACGGAAAAAACAGGTTAAAGAGTCGCGGACCTGCTGGACCCGGCGCAAGCAGCTGGAAGCGGTCCGCGCAAAGTTGCGGCACGGCTATAACCTTGGTGAAGGTGAAGGGCTGCACCGCAAGCAGGATGATTACAGGGATTTCCTGCGGCAATTCTGTCCCTGAAGGTGCAGCAGAAGGGGTTGGAACAATCTGCCGTGTTCTGCGTCAAACTTCGGATGCTGGTGAAAACAGGAAAACGCATGTCTGGATATCTCCGTAAACTGCCTTTCATTTTTATGTCGGTATTGCTGGCGTTCGCCGTGTTGCCAGTACAGGCTGGCGAAGAACTGT